>NZ_JBHSBY010000081.1:0-7553 GCF_042650905.1 Pedobacter jamesrossensis
AGAGTGTTTTAATACACCATTAAAATACAAAAAAGGGAGCAGAAAACATAGTTTCTAACTCCCTTTTTTAAACAATTTTATGGGTGGACTTTTTCAGTGCCCTCGTGTTTTATCAGGAGTTTTTTTTTATGGCTTCTTTATCTGGATTGTTTTTTCTCCAAAAACGACACCATTTTCAGTAATACCTTGAACAATTATTTTAAATGCTCCTGTTAAATCACCTGTTGTAAGCTTTAGTTGTGTATCACCTTTATTATTTATAAACAATTGATAATTCCAATAAACAGTTGCAAAGTTTATCGGTTCATTCTTGTTGGTTATATCCGATACATAAAACTCTTTAGGCAAAGAGATTCCGTTTAACATTAAAAGATTCGGATTTACAGCGGTCTCTATACAGCCCTGATAAATAACAACTCTACCATTAGATGGATAGGTCTTTCCCTTTACAGGAATTTTACCAAAACTATGGTTCTGGCAGTTAAGAATTCCATACTGACATACATAATCACCGCATGCATTTCTACCATAGCTAGCAAAGTCTAAGCCGTTATCAACAGACTTTTTAATTGTTACCTCATCTAGTTTTATGCCAGCTAAAGAAGTTATACTTTCAGAAAAAGGAGCTAAAGCACTCATTGCAACTATATTTTCGTCATAGTTTATTTTTCTTTGATAAGATTTAATCGCGACAGATGGATCGCTTAGTTTAACCTCATAAGCAGCATAATTTTTTACATCTATATTGAGCCAAACTTTAACTTTTTCATTAATTAAAAGTGTGTTATAGGGTAACAAAAACCGACCATTACTATCTGTATTGAACGAATTGACATTGCTTGCAGCTATTGTATTTAATATAACCGGTGTTTTTATTTCCTTTTTATTTTTTGTAATAACACCTGTGTATTCATAGTCTGAAAACCGTTGGTTGGTAATTGGATTAGTTAATATGCCTTCAGGCCATTTATATTTCCGCCACCCCTTTATCAAAAGTATATTTTCAAGATAATCTGAGTCATTATATTTAACCCCTGATAAATTTATAGGCAATGATTTTAGCTCACTTTCTAAATAAGCATAATCAACGATATTCGTTTTATTAGCTAAAGTAAATCTATTTTCTTGTACTACAGCAACAGAAACAATTCCTTTCAACGGCTTGTTATCACTATCTAAAATCTTCAAATCTAGTTTAACACTATCTCTTGTTGTATAGTCTGTTTTATCACTATTAATAAGTAGTTGATCAATTCCATCGTAATGCGCAAAAAATATTCGCTCAGCAATGGGTTTGTATGAACTATCTAATAATGTTATTGTGTTTAGCCCCACCGGCACAGAGTCTAATTTCAAAAGTACTTTTAGAGCTTGTTTACTTTTTAATTTCAATTCGCTTGATAAAAAAATGTCTTCATAATTATGAGCTACAAGATGAACTACTCCGTTAAAATTCCCTTCTATAAATGCCCTTAATTCATTGTTGCTTAAAGCTGAGTTTAATCTAATATTCGCTCCTCTAACCAACGGTTTTGGCAACTCATAAATACCGCGTAAATTTCCGTTATCCAATAATTTAACTGAATACTTTAAATTTGATACTGGTGTTAATAAGAAATTCCCCATTCCAGTAGAATTTGTGCTAATTGTATCTAAAATTTTTTCGTTGGCAAATAAAACGGCTTTGGCATTTATAACAACACCATTTAAATCTTTAATCTCCAGGCCTACTTTGTTTTCAATATCAAAAATTAGATTACCACTTTCAGGATAAAACTTAACACTATAATTATCGCTGCTAATGGGTAAATCGAATTTAGCGTAGCTAATGTGATTATTCTTTTTTACAGTGACTGATACCTGATTATTATCTGCATTAATTTTATCAGCAGGGTAATCAATCATAAATTCGCCAATGATACTTGTTTTAGCTTTACCAGATTTGACCACTTTATTATTTTTGCCAACTATATAGTTTACGTCAGCCGCAGAAACAAAACGATTATCACTCGATAAGGCTTTTAGTAATACCGTTCCATTTCCCTTTTCATTAGTTTTAAACTGAGAAATGCTCGCCACTAACGGATTAATTGTAGTAGATTTAATAGTGATGGGCTGAACAAATTGCATATCTGGTACTCCATCAAATTTAACATTTGAATTTGCGACAAATCTATAATTTCCACTTTGAAGAGAATCTGGCAAAGTCATGTTCCCGAAAACATATCCATTTTCGATAAAGAATTTTTGATGAACAACTACAGAACTATCCTGATTGTTGATTAACGAAAGATATAAAGTATTATATTTTGATAAATCCGCTGCTGTTTTTAACAAGTAACCGGTAAACCAAACTTGATCGTTATTGGTATAAACATTCTTATCAAAATGAATAAATAAAACCGATGGTTTATTAGAAAGTGAATAATTTGAAAGATTTTTAGCCAAGCTATCAATCTTATTTTCTTGGGCATTTAAATTCCCATAGGCAATAAGAAGACAAAATAAATTGAATAATAATCGTTTTTTTTGAGGCATATCTAGAATGATTTACCTAAAATCTAAATATTATTTCAAATATTCAAACTAAATTATTTTGTGAAGGATGCCTCCATCTTTTGCCATTTCGTCAATTTTACGTTCTACTAACTCATTTTTGATTAGTTCTGGTGCATGATGAGGTTTTTTCCTTGCATCGATTATTAAAGAACCTTTACATCCCCAATGTTTATTGTTTGTAAAATCATTAATACCATAAATATCTGCCGCAGGATTACTTCTTGTAAAAGTTATCCAAACTAAATTATCTATATTCTCGGCAGCGAAAGCCGAATCATCGCAAAGTACAATAAGTGGCAAACCAGACAAATCAGAATCCCTTAAAGCGATATTTAGCAAAGTGATTTCTGCGGCAGTTTTTTCTGCATTTTTATAAGGTTCAGCCTGCAAGGTAAAAATACCAGGAATCGCAATTTCAGCATTTTTAAATCCTTCAGGGATATTCAAATCCGAAGGAAGCTTATCCCAGAGTTCTCTTTTCTTATCACCTGCAGCGGCTACGACAACTTTAGATCCACTGTTCAATCCGTCGCCACTATAATCTAAAGTATCAATTGTAGTATTGGTATAAAAATGTAAATCGGTTTTAAAATCGACTCTTTCTAAAATATGCTGTAAAAAGCTTTCAATATCATGGGTACTTAAATCTTCATTATCTTCTTTGGCAGCAATGAATAAATATTTAGCCAAACTAAGCTGGTTTTTACCTAAAATATGATTGGCAATGGTTAAAATTTCTTGCGGTCTGCGTTCTTTAAGATAAGGCGTATAACGTTCGCTACCAATTGCAAATAGCAATGGATGAACGCCTGCAGCATCAACAGCATGAACTTCTTTTAAGCCATGTATTTCTTGAGGGATAGCTGAACCAGTAATTTCGTGAATCAGCGCACCAAAACTTGTATCTTCTTGTGGTGGGCGACCAACAACTGTAAAAGACCAAATTGCATCTTTTTTATGATAAACATTATGAACCTTCATCAACGGAAAAGGATGCGTTAAACTGTAATACCCAAGATGGTCGCCAAATGGACCTTCCGGTTTATTTTGGTTTGGATAAACTGTACCGGTTATAATAAAATCTGCATCGGCAGAAATGCAGAAACCTTCATCATCATAAAAATACCTGAATCTTCTATCGCCCAAAGCACCTGCAAAAGTCATTTCGGATAAGCCTTCGGGTAAAGGCATTACCGCTGCCAAAGGATGCGAAGGTGGACCGCCAACAAAAATACTCACCTTTAATGGCAAGCCTAAAGCATTAGCTTTTGATTGATGGACGCCAATGCCACGATGAATTTGATAATGCAATCCTATTTCTTTATCCTGAATGTATTCGTTGCCTCCAAGTTGAATTCTATACATACCTAAGTTTGCATTTAAAACACCTGGTTTATCTACATCTTCTGTATAAACTTGCGGCATAGTTACAAACGGCCCGCCATCCATTGGCCAGTTTACAATTTGAGGAAGTTTACTAATAGAAGTTTTTAAGAATTTATTTTTTGCTGATGGCGTATTTAACGGCAAAGCTGATAAAGCAGACATTGCAGAACCAACATATTTAAATGGGTTCTTCAAAGCTTTCATCGGGTCGTTACGTAATGAAACCAGTTGCTGAACTTTTGGCAAAGTATCTCTAAAAATAAATTTAGAACGCTCTAACGTACCAAACAAATTCGAAACCGCAGGAAAAGGACTTCCCTTCACCTTTTCGAAAAGTATTGCTGGTCCGTTATTTTCGTAAACACGTAAATGAATTGCAGCCATTTCAAGATATGGGTCAACTTCCTCTTTTATCCTGATTAAATGTCCATGTTTTTCTAAATCACTTACACATTCTGCTAAACTTTTATATGCCATGCCCAAAGATATATATTTACTTATTCTTGAAAACAAAAAGCCGTAGATATACAGCGTTTAAATCTGTTTATCTACGGCTTTTTACAATTAATAGATTATTATTTCTTTCCAGCGAAAGAGCGTAACATCCATGTATTTTTCTCTTTAAACTGCATAAAACGGTTAACCATATCGTTTGTACCATCATCTCCAGCTTTATCAGTTGCATCTAAAAGTGTTCTTTCCAATTCAATTAAAGTAGCCATATCTTCTAAAACAGCATCAACCATATCTAAATCTTTAAGACCAATAGTATTGATTTCTTTGATTTGTGATTCTTTTATATAATCAGCAAAGCGACTATGAGGTGGTTTCCCTAAAGTTAAAACACGTTCCGCAATTTCATCAATTGTTAATTGTGCATTCGTATATAACTCTTCGAATTTAATATGTAATGTAAAAAAGTTTTGACCTTTAATATTCCAATGACAACCTCTTAATTTTTGATAGTGAACATGATAGTTTGCCAAATAATCGTTTAATAGATCTACAACTGGTTTAACTTCTTTCTCGTTTAAGCTTATTTCTTTAGCGTCCATTTTTTTATTTTATTAGTATTAATGTGCCTTCTAAACAATTGAATAGCGTAAAAAGTTTCATCAAAAAATGGATTCAAACAATACCTTATTTATCTGTTCGTTTAATAGTGGTAATTGCATAAATTAAATAAAATGCAACTATTTGTTAACTAGCAAAATATAGGTGAAATTGTACTGCGAATACATTATAAACTTTAAAACTCCAAATTGTGAGATTAAAAATTTTTATAATATTATTCGTATAATTGCTACCCCTCATATAAAATTTAGATAAAAATAAATGTATAAAATAGGCTTAACTGCTATTCTACTATTTGCTTTAAATGCAGCAAATGCTAAAGCTAATGCAGTAATCGACTCAATCGGAGTAGAAAATAATAACGGCAAAAAACTAATCGTTCATCAAACAGCTGCAAAAGATACTTACTATTCTATAGGAAGAAGATACAACGTTCCGCCAAAAGAAATTATGGCATATAATGACAATAAATATCTTCAAATTGGAGTAATTATTAAGGTTCCAACAAATTTACCATTTGCTTCTGCTGGCAATACATCTGCTACGCAAACAGCTCCTACAGCTAATTTAAGCGAGCATATTGTTAAGCCTAAGGATAATTTAAATATGCTTGCTGAGAAATACGGCACTACAATTAATGAATTAAAAGCATTAAATAATTTAACAAGTATTAATTTAAGTATTGGTCAGGTTTTAAAAATTCCGGTTAAAAATGCTGAAACTGTACAAAATACAGCTGCAACAACTACACAGGTAATTCCTCCTGTAAAAGAAAAACCTGCTCCTGCAGCGGAAACTGTAGAATCGGCTAGCCAGACGATGATTGAGCACACTGTTGAACCTAAACAGTTTTTAGGAAAGATTGCCGAAAAATACGGAACAACCGTGGAAGAGATTAAAAAGGCAAATAATCTTTCTGGTAATAATCTTCGAATTGGTCAGAAGTTAAAAATTCCGGCAACAAAAAATATCGATAGTGATAAAGTGGTTTCAGTTGCAGAAACACCTACAAGTACATCAGAAGTTAAAGATGCTCCGGGAACCTATACTGTAAAAAAAGGTGAAAGTATTTTTAATATCGCTAAACAGTTTGGAATTACTGCTTATCAAATCAGAAAAATGAATAACCTACCGGATAATACTTTATCCACAGGTCAGGTTTTGAAAATCCCTTCGGATATTACGACTGAAATACCTGCTGTAAAAGAAAAAGTTGTAGAGAAAGTTGTTAAAGAAACGCCAAAAGATGAAAGCTTTGTTTACACAGTTGGCTCAGGAGAAACCATCTTCAATATTGCTAAGAAATTTAATTTAACGGCTTATCAAATAAGAATTGCGAATAAGCTTGACGATAATACGATTACAACCGGGCAGAAATTAGTTATCCCGAAACAACCTGAACCTAAATCGGTTGCAGAACTAGCGAAACAAGAACAAGAAGGAGAATCGGATAGTACATCATTTAAAGACCCAAAACTTCGTGGTGCACCAAGTAGATATGGTTTAAGTCAAATCGAAGAAAAAGGTACAGCAGTTTCGATTTCTGATGCAGATTTAGATGCTTCAAAAATGCTTGTTTTACATCGTACTGCTCCTATTGGCACTATTATTAAATTAACTAACCCAATGACTAATCGTACTGCATTGGCAAAGGTTGTTGGTAAATTTACCGAGAACGAATCCACAAAAGATGTTATAATTGTAATGACTAAAGCTGTAGCTGATTCTTTAGGCGCTTTAGACAAAAGATTTTTTTGCAATTTAACGTACGGTGTGCATGAGCTTGAATAAAAAACCATTTATTATTGGTATCGCTGGAGGAAGTGGCTCTGGCAAAACTTTTTTCTTAAACTGTTTTCTCCATCATTTTAAACAAGATGAGGTTACGTTAGTTTCTCAGGATGATTATTACATCCCTGCGGGCGAAATGACGCAAGAGGAAAACAAACTTTACAACTTCGATTTACCTTCTACCATTGATAGTCAGCAGTTTTTAAAAGATATTAAGCAACTGCTTGATGGAGAAGTTGTTTATAAGAAAGAATACAATTTTAATAATCCTTTGGCTGTTGTTAAAATTCTTGAAATAAAATCTGCACCAATTATAATTGTTGAAGGTCTTTTCATTCTTCACTTTAAAGAAATTGCGGCACTTTTAGACCACATGATTTTTGTAGATGCTGATGAACAAGTAGCTTTAGATAGACGTATAAAACGTGATGGTTTAGAACGTGGATACCCAGAAGAAGATGTTTTATACAAATGGCACAACCATGTTTTGCCTGCTTACAAAGAGTACCTTTTACCCTATAAAGATCAATGCCATAAAATTGTAATTAATAATACAAACAAGGCAGAAGAGATTATCGCAATAACGGATGATATTTCTGTGGAACTTAGAAATACAGTTTTAAAAGATATTTAGTAAAAAGAGGCTGTCTCAAAAAGGCAGTCTCTTTTTTGTGGAAAAAAAATTAATTTTCGCCTGTTTAAATTTGGTTTATTGCGCTGAATTTCAGATATTTAAGTGTAAA
>NZ_JBHSBY010000082.1:0-7774 GCF_042650905.1 Pedobacter jamesrossensis
ATTAACTAATTGGTTATAAGTTAAATATAAGAAAATAAACCCATAAAAACAAGTCAAATAGTTGGTAATCAGATATTTAAACACTTAACTTAATGACATTGGGCTTGCGGGTGCAGCGTAATAGTCAGGCAGAGTTAACTTATACTTTTGATGACCGCATTACACTTATCGGCACGTACAGCAGGGCGGATGATTACTTTAGTACCCTTTACTTTCAGTCCGGCAATATTTTAACGGAGATGCCAGGTAATGTAGGAAAGATGCAAACGATTAACTTTGACCTCAATTACCCAATAAGGGTAAGCAAGTGGTGGAATATGCTGAACAAGGTTAATGCCGGTAATGATCATTTCAGCGACTCTTTATTCCAAGGGCAATTGGATCAGGATAAATGGCGGTATCAATTTTCTACCAGCCAGCGTTTTTCCTTGCCGGGTAAATACCAGTTACAAATCAGTGGCCGCTATACCTCAGCTTCCCAAAACCTGATCTATTATCAGCAGAGCAGCGCTAATGTTAGCGCCAGCATCAGCCATAAAGTTTTTAAAGAACAGGCATCATTGCGTCTTGGGATTAGTGATATTTTTAAGACCCAGCGTAATTATACCCGCGTGAATTTCGGCAGCCTGAATTACACCGATTTTGGAACTTCTGAGAGCCGCAGGGTTTCTTTGAATTTTAGCTGGCGTTTTGGTAACACTAAGGTGAGGCAGACCCAGGATCGCAATCGAGGTGATGCCGACGAAAAAGTGAGAAGTGGTAGTTAAGCATCACTAATGGATTGTGATCTAACAGTTAGTTAATTCGTTTTTCATGATAAGTTAATTCCAAATATTTATAACTATCTGTAATTTTGCGATTTGAGCTTGTAGTTTGCATGAAAAATTCTTAAATATTTTTGCAATTGGTATCCTTTTTGTAGATTTGAATAGAAAGGCGAAATTATGAAGAAAGAAAGTCAGCTGGAAAGGCAGATCCGCAGGGGTGAAGTTTATCGCAGAGAAGATTTGGTTCCTTTTTCTGGGGCGGTAGACCGAGATCTTGCAGAACTCGTAAAAAAAGATATTATCGTAAAACTCAGGAACGGCCTTTATCACTATCCTAAGCTCTCTGTATTTGGCAAGTTACCACCAGATGAAGTGAAACTAGTGCGTAAGTTTTTAAAGGATGATAACTTTCTGTTGACCTCGCCAAATCTCTACAACAGTCTTGGACTCGGAACAACGCAGCTTTATAACAAACCGACGGTATATAATCACAAGCGAAAAGGTGAGTTCAAACTAGGTAATCGGATTTTTAATTTCATAGATAAATCTTCATTTCCTAAAAAAAATAGCTCAGAGTTTTTACTTGTAGACCTTTTGAACAATATTTCTAGTCTCGCAGAAGATGCTTCTGCTGTTTTAGGTAAAGTACAGGAAAAGGTGTTGACTATGGACAGATTTAAATTAAGAAAATATATTGATTCCTATGGAAATCCTAAAACTAAATCTTTTATGAGATCAATACTTTAAAGTCTTTTAAATGGCCAAGATTTACCTACACGAACACAAGGATTTTTTAAACCTAATTAATATTATTGCAGATGAGAAGGCGATAGAGCCATACCTAGTAGAAAAGGATTACTGGATCATGCATTCACTCTATGGACTTAAAGAGCAGGGATTTGATTTTGAATTAAAAGGTGGCACCTCTCTATCAAAAGGTTTCGGATACATAAGCCGGTTTTCTGAGGATATTGATATTGTTATCAATCCACCAGTAGAGGTGCCTGTAAAAGTTTTTGCCGGTAAAAACCATAATAAGGAAGCACATATAAAATCCCGGATCGATTATTATCAATGGCTAACCGATAACATAAAGATTTCTGGAATTATTCAAACTGAAAGAGACCAGGACTTCGATTCTACACCTAAATATTTTGGTGGAGGTATCCGTCTTTTTTATAAAAGTTTTACAAATAAGGTAGAAGGAGCTAAAGAAGGTGTACTTCTAGAAGTAGGATTTGATGATATCTCCCCAAACCAACCCATCACTATAAGTTCATGGGTTTACGACAGAGCGATACCATCTAAAGTTGAAATCATAGATAATAGGGCAGTAGACATCAAATGCTACAATCCCGAATATACTTTTGTAGAAAAACTTCAGGCAATTATCAGGAAATTCGCTCAAGAGCAGTCATCTGGAGAAGTTAACCAAAATTTTCTCAGACAATACTATGATGTTTATGAGCTACTTGGCCATAAGGAGGTTGTGGACTTTGTTGGGACAAGCGGGTATATTGCTCATAAAGAACGCAGATTTAACACAAAGGAGCTCGAGACGCCTTTAGCCAAAAATGCCGCATTTGATTTCTCCGACGAAAGCCTGCTGAAAATTTTCAATGAACGGTTTTTAAAGACAAAAGCACTATATTATAAGGGACAGCCCACCTTTGAAGAGATAATTGAGCGTATTAAACTTTTTCTGGATAAAATGTAAGAGACTTATTGAATTCAA
This sequence comes from Pedobacter jamesrossensis, assembly GCF_042650905.1. Taxonomy (NCBI): domain Bacteria; kingdom Pseudomonadati; phylum Bacteroidota; class Sphingobacteriia; order Sphingobacteriales; family Sphingobacteriaceae; genus Pedobacter; species Pedobacter jamesrossensis. The sequence continues at coordinate 2,503 of NZ_JBHSBY010000082.1, forward strand.
AAAAACTATAGTGTGGAATCTTGAATTAATTAGATTCGCTGTACATCATAATTCATGCAACTTATAGAAAACAGATAGTCCAAATTAAAAGTGTAAGAAAATTAACCTGGTTTTATTTCTTGTCATTTTATTTTTCGTTTACTTTAAAAGCACAACCCTCTGTCGATTTCCGAGTGGGTATTTCAATAAAAGTGGTTCATCGTCACTTTTGATGATGAATTCTATATCCGACTCTAAAAGAGCAGTTTTTAGCTCGGAAAAGCTTAGTCTGCAGTTAGGGATCTAATCAGATATGGTACAATCATTTATAGGTTTTCAACAGAAGTGACGAAGAACCTTAAAAATTGTATTCTCAATCGCCTATGACCTTGTGCCGGCGGGCGATGAAATATGCTCTACTGTTAATATTAATCGCCAGAAAAAAAACCTGGGTGTTGAATTGGTTGCCCAATATTTTGCATTGCGGGGTATTATAACAGATTATCTCGTTCCAAATTTTTCGATAAGAAATAAGGTTCAGCATGGCGAGTGGGTTTATGCATTCAAACCAAAACATTCTGCGGAATTTAGTCAAGACATAACCGACAATCTCAACAACGAAAATATAATCACAACGACCTCTCGCTACACACTGGTAAATGCTTTATACCAAATGATTGTTGACATTGGAAGGTTTAAGAGCAATGCTTTCGCAATCGACTCGATGTTAACACCCTTTGAGTATTTTTATGATGATTATATGCGGAAGATTAAATTTGAAGTTACAAAAATAGAAAACCCAAATTTGCCAGCTTTCACAGCAGAAATTATCGCCAGGGAAGTCCGCGGAAAACTACATAGAGCTAACAAGCAACAAGCATGACATCCAATTAATATTTTGAAACTGTTGTAGTGTTGCCAAGTGTCCTTAATTCTCAATATCCTACTTCTTTCTTAAAGCATCCTTACCTTTTTCTTTTAATTGATTAAAGGATATTACTGGCAACGGCAGGCTTTCTTTTGCAATATAGGTCATTGGCATTGCATCAGATGCTACAACAATAGATACTACTCTATATCCACCTTCTTTTAGTTTAAGAAATTCCTTTACAAGTTCAGGATGTTCTTGCAGATATGTATCCCTTCCAACATGTTTATTTATCTTTGCTTTCGCTTCTTGCCCTTCTCGCCCAAGATATAAATCAAGTTCAACTTTCATTTCGTGTATGTTCCTCGCACCAACGATGTTTTTACACTCTAGCGAGTAAATGATTTTTTCCTCATGGTCAACAGCCATTACGTCAACATCCCCGTAATTTTTTTCAGCGGGAATGTGACCATCAGGTTGTATTTTAACTTCATGGCCGATTATTTCGAGATCACTATTATTTTTCAGCCATTCAGCAACTTCGTTACGATATGGAGTTCCTTTTTCATGAAGTACAGTGCCGATAAATGAACCCATTTTTTCAGAGCTTGTTTCAGGCAGTTTCCCTGTAAAGATTAGGAATAGTAGATTATCTATGTATGATTTTAGATGACGGAAACCGAATAAAAACTGACGTTGACCGTTATCATCGGTTATAAGAGCAAGCGGGCGTCTTAAATAAGATAAATTGCGTCCATACCTCCACGGGAAAATATCTTTTGATGTGTAACCACGTGGTGCAGCACCGATACCGTTTCTTTCTAAAAGCGTCATAATTCCAACCGTCTTAAGTAGTCGGGCCTCGTCTCTTTCGGGGAGCTCGGATTTTAACAACTGATATAATTCATTTTCAGCTAACGCCGAGCAAGGTTCTTCTCTTTTAAAACCGTAATTAATCAATACGCCGACTACTTCGGATACCTCAGTTAAAGTGACCCCGAACTCATCTTCAAACGCTGCATCTACGCGATTACTTTCTTCCGTGTTTTCAGCACGAGACTGATATTTCTGAACGTATTTTTCATCAAAACGTTCAACATACCGAGCAACAACGCCTCGATTACGTGCATAAGAATAAGGGACAAGTACGTTATTCTGAAAGCTCTTGTCAGTTCCGATCCGCCTAGATGGTAACAATCCCATCTTCGGATCAGTTATGCCCATTCGCATCGCTTCACTGATCGATCCCCAAGTTGTAAGTTGGTGGGTTAACGCCAGTAAAATCCCTACGTCAGCATAATTAGGCCGCTTTTTGCCTTTTGGCGAGGTGGCGACAATAAACTCAATCAAAGTACGAATGGAATGAGCAGCTGGAACCAGTTGGCCATCTTTATCATTTATTTCATTGACTTCACCCTCAAAATTTGCAAAGCACGCGATTTTGGCCGGTGACCGTATTTCCCTTATTTCTCTTGTATAAACACATCGCTCATTCCATTTGATTAACCATTCAATTAATTCTTTTGCATCGAAACCTGCAATTCTTCGTGTCAATTCGGCGATTAATGCGGTAACTATGGCGTCGCATAAACTGATTTTCTCATTAATATCGGTGATGTTCTCAGGAATAATTGTACCTGCCGGTAGAAAACTAACTAAATTATCCAGCACATACGAGGTGTCAACTTCAGCTATATACTGTTCAGGTGGTAGATGTCTTCCGTCAAGTTCTACGCTGGCGGCGGCATCTGTAAAAAGTATCATTTTGGCATTACCAGGTTGAAGCTCAGATTCCACCATTCCATCAATCTGCTCCGCTGTCAGGTCGATTTCTTTTCCAGCTTCCCTAATGTAATTTACCAGCCCATTCAGAGCTGCTTTTACCATCATTTTCTCACCGATGTTATCAGTTCTACCTGTCAGATACATAAAATCATAAGGAATATGTACCCGTATTTTCGGTGGAACTATTGATGTAACGATTTCAACGCTGGTGGGTTCAACAGTTTTGACGATGAACTCATTTCCATTCAGCATCCGTTCGTCAATGATTAGTTCAATTTCAAACTGTACAATATTCTGTTTGTTGAGCTCAGGGCTCAAAAGAGGCTCTAAACGATACAGCCAAAACAGCAGCGCTTCTGTAATTTCAGGCGCTAACAAATCTGTATCTTTCTGGTAATTAGTTACCCAAATCGGCATTTTATAGCATTCGAGCATCCGCCTGTATTCTGGTGAAAGCTTGTCCCTAAAGCCATAGATCGGCGCATACTTTCGCTTTTTTATGATAGTGGCGAAGGCTCGAAGCCCACCTGGAATAATAAGCTCTCCCGCATGTTCATCACGGCTAATCTTTACTTCATGCCGCAAACTAATATCATTACCTGGAAGATAAGTTAACATAGCCCCGATGGGGCGGGCATCATCAGAATTTGTTAATGAACCATCATTGCGTCGGTAAACTGCATACAAATTTAACAGCCCGGTCATGTTTATAATGCGAAAGCGCGAGCTTGTCTCGTTGTAAATAGCAGCAAATTTCCACAGGGTCAGAAAATCAGATTCCTGATCGTAAGCAATAGTATTAAGGTCACCAAGCGTCATAACTAAGCTTTGGTCCCCATTTTCGGGTTTTGCCATAGAGAAATAACTTCCATGACCAGTTTCTGATAATACGAAAAGAGAAAGGATTTCAAAAGTTTCAGCCCCTTCAAGAGATTTTAAGTGCTCGATAATCTGAGTATTTCTGTCGTTCAATAATTTTTCCAGGTCTTTATTTGTATAATTTCCAGTAATTTTTTCGACATCTAAAAGACAGATATACCCAAACTTTTGATTATCAAATTGCCATATCGACTCTCTGATTGGTAAGCCAGTGTCGTTTTCAGGAAGTTTTATGTCGGTAAATGCCCAACCTAAATGGCTTAATGCCATACTGGCGCGATGGTTTTGTTCTTCAGAAAGCATCTGCATCAAAGCGTCCTTGCATCCCGCAGCGTCAGCCTGTTCGTATATGAAGCCAATGAGGCTGCTTACGACAGTCGTTGGCATATATAGCATAATATCACTTCCGTCTCGTATTAGAGGTTTTAAGGATACTATATTATCATCAGGGTCATCATCTCCAAGTTTTGGATTAGTTGTGGTTAGTATAAAATTTTCGATTACCGATAGATCATAATTATATAACCCTGCTATCTTGCTGAGATATTCCTCTGGAAAAATTAATGATTGAGAGTTATTGATAAACTCGTCATATTCTGGGAAAGCAATTTTTGAAGAAAGTTCTCCTGGTTCGTATCGTTTGTGTTTCAAGTCTTCAGCCACCTGATTACTCATATAAAGTAGCAATCCTGCACCATTATACACAAGACGTTTAAAATCTTCTGGTAAAGAATTTTCACCTGTTAGAATTACTTGCATGAGTTCATTAAGAATTGCCGAGGCATTCCGGTATACTCCGGGAAATATTACTTGATTTCCGTTAATTGAAACCGCATTCTCCGTGAATAGATTTATAGGCGGTTCGCTATCATATTCTTGCCCTCGCTTAATAGCTTGTAAAAGTGCATCCCAAGGCATATATGGTCTTTGGTCATTTTCACTGGTTCCGTTCATAACCACACGCGCCATTATTTCAAGGTTAAAGTTATGCCCGTGGTTCTCCGGTAACAATTGAAGAAATGCGAGAAGTTTTAAAATAGGCGCTGCGCGGTAACCAGTTATCATTTCCTTAAAAGTTAATTGACGAGCAACGGTAGCAGGACGTGGGGCCGTTGTACTATCGCTACCCCAATGGCAATTTTTATATTTTTTTTCACTACCACAAGGGCATGGATCATTTCTTCCTATTTTACTCATATCGGAACATCGATTGCGGAAAATACTCGGTTTCTTTGAAAACTACATTGGCTATTTATAAAAATATCGGTAACAGTAAAAATAGTATGTAACGCTTTCAATTTTTTTGATTTATAAAATGAATATTTTGCTACCAAAGGTCTCAAAGAGAATGATTTTTTCAAATTTATTAGAAGTATGTATTTCCTTAAGTTCCTCAAGATCGAATCCAGAAAAGCTGCTTACGCCATCAATTATTATCAATAACCAGCACGAGTCAAACTCAGCAGCAGAAATATAATTATGAAATTTGGCTTCTTTTGCCTCAATCCTCTCATTTAATAATTCAAGAAAACCTTCTTTGGCAATGTACTCCTCCGCCAGAATTAGGTCAATTCTCGAATCTTGGCTGGAGGTGATAACAACATGTTCCAAGAACGTCGGTTTTTCTAATACCTGGCCTGATAATAGACCCTCTATATGTAAGCAGCCTACCAAGTACATCTTTTAAATAACTTTCGCGATGTTTTTCTTTGCATAAAAGAAATATATGAGAACATCAGAAGAAAAAATGTTAGCAGTTGA
>NZ_JBHSBY010000083.1:0-7814 GCF_042650905.1 Pedobacter jamesrossensis
AAAAAAGTAGCCTAAAAAGGCACTTTTCTTCATCTTTTAGAAAATATCGATTGCTGAAACCGAAATAGCCAAGGGACAAAGACGTAAAATACAAAGCAAAAAAAAGGGGGCCGTATCATAAAATTAAATTGTGATACGGCCCCTTTTTTTTTGAAAATCACATTTAAATAGTTGTGGTAAGATGGCCTGTCATTAACTTACTCCCCTCCTAAATTAGGAGGGGCGGTGGTGGTTATCTATAAGACATTGTTTTAACCTAACGAGAAAGCAAAACACGGTCACTTTGAGAAGAGTCGAAAGACAGATATTTTTGGTTTCGACTATAAAAAAATCTTCGACTGAGCGTCAAACAACGAATTTGCTTAAGTTAATGAAATCCGGTGCTTGGCTTTGGTTAAAAAACCTCAATAGAATTACCAAAAATGCCAACTAAACCCGACCTGAATGTAAAATCCTTTGCCGATTTTTCATCGGGAAAGATTTGAAATGGGGGCGGGACTGAAAAAACCGATGAGTACTGAAACTGCTTTCCAAAATCATTAAGCGAACTTAATTTTTTAAGAAAGTATTTTTTTATAAATTGTACTCATGAAATATATATTCTCATCTCTTTTACTTTTAGCAGGAATTACTTCTTTTGGGCAAAGTACTAAAACGATTAATCAATCTGGAAATCCCATTTTTAAAGGTTGGTATGCCGACCCGGAAGCAGCTATTTTTAACAATAAATACTGGGTTTATCCAACTTATTCTGCAAAGTATAAAGAGCAGGTTTTTTTAGATGCATTTTCTTCAGACGATTTAACCAATTGGAAAAAGCACGAACATATTTTAGACACATCAGCAGTAAAATGGGCAAATAAAGCCATGTGGGCGCCTGCAATTGTTCAAAAAGATAAAAAATATTACCTATTTTTCGGGGCAAACGATATTCAGAGTGATAATGAAGTTGGTGGTATTGGCGTTGCAGTATCAGATAAACCTGAAGGGCCATTTAAAGACCATTTAGGTAAACCTTTGGTCGATAAATTTCATAATGGTGCACAACCGATTGATCAATTTGTGTTTAAAGATAAGGACGGACAATATTACCTGATTTATGGTGGATGGAAACACTGTAACATAGCCAAATTAAATAACGATTTTACTGGATTTGTACCTTTCGAAGATGGAAAAATTTTTAAGGAAATTACGCCAGATAAGTATGTAGAAGGACCTTACATGTTTATAAGAAATGGAAAATACTATTTTATGTGGAGCGAAGGTGGTTGGACTGGCCCTGATTATTCGGTCGCTTATGCCGTTGGCGATTCGCCTTTCGGACCATTTAAAAGGGTTGCTAAAATATTAGAACAAGATGCATCAATTGCAAGAGGAGCAGGGCATCACTCCGTAATTTTTAATGAGAAAAAGAACAAATATTATATTGTTTATCATCGTCGCCCGTTAACTGAAACAGATGGAAACCACCGTGAAACTTGTATCGATGAGATGAAATTTGATGCTGATGGAAAAATCCTTCCAGTTAAAATTACAAACGAGGGTGTAAAAGCTGAAAAAGTAAAGTAATTATCAGTTGCCAGTTTAGCGCTTCTATAAACTATTGTTTCTTTTAAAATGTTAGTATTGAGCGTAGTCGGAGACCTTTTATAAGTGCGCTTCGACTACGCTCAGCATGGCCCATGCGAAAATTTGCGGATTGACTTTTAAACATGCGCTAATTGGTGCCTAAAATGGTTTTTTCTTGTTTTTTATCTAGGATGCTAAAACCATAAGCACAAAGTAAAAGAATGCAGGCCAGGCCAAACCATAGCCAGTTATAACCTAAGTGTTTTGCAATAAAAAATCCGGCTAGGGGGCCAACAACTTGTGCGCAAGACCAACTCAGCGTGTAGCCAGCAGCATATAAACCACGATTATGCTCATTACTTCTGCTAATTACAACCGTATTAATAAATGGCAAAACAAACATTTCGCCAATTGTAAAAATAACTATTGTTAAAACTGCTGTTAACACATGGAAAATTATTGGTGCGCTTAATAATAAATAAGATACAGCGAAGAAAATAGACCCAATGATGATGAAAAACATCGGCGATTTTTTCTTTTCAATTTTGTTAATCATTATCATTTCAAAAAGGGCAATAATGGCGCCGTTTAACCCAATAATTATCCCAATAGCAAACTCATCTATGTGCCATTCTTCTTTAAAAAATACCGGAACAACCCTGAACATTAAAAATGCACAGGTAATAAATAAGGTGGTTAAGAGAATGAACTTAACATAAAATCCATCTTGCCATGGTTTAAGAATAACCATTGTGCTGCGATTCTCTTTAGCTTTTTTTATGAAATCCTGCACTTTTGGAAGTAAAAATAGAATCGAAATACCTACTAAAATACTTACCGAACCTTCTACAATAAACAAAAGTTTGTAGTTAATTGAGGCAATTATCCCTGCCATACTAATTCCTGCCGACCAGCCAATATTTACAGCCAATCTGTTTAATGAATAGGAGCGGGTTATGGTATTTTCTTTAGCATAATGCGCCACAGCTGTAAAATTAGCTGGACGAAATGCCTCAGAAAAAAAGCTGATTACGACGGCTAAAATGCACAGTGTAGAAAAATGTGTTATCGTAGAAAATAATATAAAAAGAAGTCCACCGATAATGGATGATAAAATTTGAACCGGTCTGAAACCAATAATATCAGTAAGCTTTCCACCCGTTGCAGAACCTAAAATTGAGCCGACACCAAACAGGGTAATAATTAAACCCGCATCCATTTCGCTACGGTGCAGGCTTTGCGTAACATACAAGCCCATAAATGGAACGGCCATACTTCCGCAACGATTAAACATCATTACTATGCTAAGCAACCAGGTTTCGCGGCTTAATCCGCTAAATGAAGATTTGTAGGTGTTTAAAACGAGCTTGAACATGGTTTGGTTTCCGATATGCAAAAGTAGTGAAACGGAGTGTGATAAAGGGCTGTTTTGTTATTGAAATATTTAAATAACCCGTCATTGCGAGGAACGAGGCAATCTATTTTAAAGAACGAGCTAAACTCCCCTCCTTATTTCAAGGAGGAGCTGGGGCAATTTCATTAACTTAAGTCGAAAACAAAAAAATATTGTCATCTTGAGCATTTCGGCTACGCTCAATATAAACTTAAGCCGAAAGACAAATATTTTTGTTTTGACTAAAAAAAGGTCTTCGACTCCGCTCAGACTGACACCGAATTTGCTTAAGTTGATGACATTGGGGGCTGGGACTGGTATATTCTATTCCTTTTGTCGATTTAGTTTTTATGGTTTGGAAATGAGCAAATTAAACGTAATTTTAACTTAACTAAATATTTTAAATCAACCCTCAACGCTCTTAATTATTTTGAAAACGCTTCTCTTTCTTTTAATAGGCAGCCTGCTGCTTTTTAACACACCTTCACCTAAAAATCATTCCTTTCGCACACCTGTTGCTACGTGTTATGGCAAAAGCAATTGCACCGCTTGTTCTAATTGTTCTGGTTGCAAACATTGCAACAGCGGCGGTAGCTGTGGCGTTTGCGCCAGTGCGAAAGCAACAACCATTAATACCTTTAGCAGCAGAAAAACAACCCCCAAAAGCAATAGCTACGTTGGGCAATGCAAGGCGCTTACTAAGAAAGGAGCGAGGTGCAAAAGAAGTGCTAATGGCAATGGCTTTTGCTGGCAACACGGGAAATAAAGTTAGGGTTACGGGAAACCGTAAGGAGGTGAGGGTAGGAATTGGTAGTTTAGGGGGCAATAGAGATTATAAGTGATATAAAATTTAAACTTGTTTCTAAATGATTAAAAAAGAAATGAGTTGAGCTAATATTTAATTAGCGGTCACCTAAAGCGACCATGCGAACTACAAATAACCAAATTTGAATGATCAAAAATGATAGAAACAATTACAATCAAAAATGTTGCAACTTATGACAATGTAGGAGTTCAAGTTACTGGTTTGAAAAAGATAAATTTCATCTACGGTTCAAACGGTTGTGGAAAAACAACAATTTCTAATTTTATATTCGACAATGCAGAACTAAAGTATAGTAATTGTTCAATAGTTTGGAAAAATACTATTCCTATAAATACTTTAATCTATAATAAAGAATTTCGGGAAAGAAATTTTGGAAAAGGAAAATTGAATGGTGTTTTTACACTTGGGGAAGCAACGGCTGAACAAATTAAAACTATTGAAGATAAGACTGAAGAACTTAAGCTTATAAAAGCAGATGGATTAAAAAAAAGAGAAACCCAAACTTCTCAAATTGATAAAAAAGACACTTTAGAAAACAACTTTAAGGAACTTGTTTGGACAAAAATTTATAAAAGATACGAACCAATTTTTAAAGATGCATTTGTTGGAACGTTACAAAAAGAAAGTTTTAAAGGCAAACTCTTACAAGAATTTTCATCAAACACAACAGCATTAGACACATTTGAAAATCTGAAAGAAAAAGCAAAAACCATCTTTGGCGAAGTTCCTCATACAATACCTCCAATAAATTCAATCTCATTTGATAAGATTATCGAAATAGAAAACAAGGAAATTTGGAAAAAAATAATTGTTGGTAAAGCGGATGTAGATATTGCAAAACTCATTCAGAAATTAAATTTAAACGACTGGGTAAATCAAGGTAGAGAATTTATTCAAGGAGATAAAACTTGTCCTTTTTGTCAAGAAAAAACTATAACAGAGGATTTTAAAAAGCAATTGGAAAATTTCTTTGACGAAACATATTTGAATGACATAAAATCCATAAAAGAGTTAAAACAAGAATATAATTCGCAAGTAGAAAATTTAATCAATGAATTAAATTCTGTTGAAATTGGTCAAAAAGATTTCAAAAACACTAAGCTTAACGTTGACAGGTTTTCAGCTTATCTAAAAACCTTAATAAGCCAGAATACTACAAATAGCGAACTTCTAAATAACAAAGTAAAAGAACCAAGCAGAAGTGTTGAATTAATAACTTTAAGGGAACAATTAGATTTACTAGCTGAATTAATCACAAATGCAAATACAGAAATAAAGGCGCATAATGATATTGTAGCAAATTTCAATACAGAAAAAAATAATTTAATTAAAGCAATTTGGAAACTAATAATTGAGGAGTTCAAAACAGAAATAACAAAATTCAATACAGATAAAAATGGTTTTCAAGTAGGAATTACAGCTTTACAAACTCAAATAGATTTAAAATTAGCACAACATAAAGCGTTAGATATTGAGATTAAAAATTTGAGTAAAAATGTGACTAGTATTCAACCAACGATAAATGAAATAAATAGACTTCTAAAATCATATGGGTTTCTAAATTTTGAAATTGTACCAACAACTGAAGAGGGGTTTTATCAAATTCAACGTGAAGATGGCACAATTGCTGAAACAACTTTAAGCGAAGGGGAAATAACATTTATTACATTTCTTTATTTTCTGCAATTAGCAAAAGGTGGTGTATCTGAAGATACTGTAAACGATGAAAGAATTTTAGTAATTGACGACCCTATTTCAAGTTTAGATAGCAATGTGTTATTTGTTGTAAGTACATTAATCAAAGAGATAATTAAAGATATAAAATTAGACGTTGGAAATATCAAACAACTAATCTTATTAACCCATAATGTGTATTTTCATAAAGAAGTATCGTTCATAGACGGAAGAACTAAAAATTGTAATAATACGAATTTTTGGATTTTAAGGAAGAATGATAAGATAACAACCTTGCAAAGTTTTTTAATTGAAAATCCTATTCAATCTTCTTATGAACTTTTGTGGAAAGAATTAAAAAGCGGCGGTTTAAATTCAAGCTTAACAATACAGAATATAATGAGAAGAATTATAGAAAATTATTTCAAACTTCTTGGAAAATACGGTGATGATGATTTAATTCAAAAATTTACGACGAAAGAAGAACAAGAGATTTGCAGGTCATTAATTTGTTGGATAAATGATGGTTCACATAGCATTAATGATGATTTATATGTTGAATTACAGGACAGAACAATTGAAACTTACAAAAATGTGTTCAAAAATATATTCTTATTAACAAATCATGAAGGTCACTATAACATGATGATGAATATTAGCGAAATTGCCCACTAACAAATGGGCGAACCGCTAATAGGGGTTCGCCAAAATTGGGTCTGAAGCGGTTCGATTGAGTATTTATGCTAAAAAAAACCGTCTAACATTTTTAAACCTTAATTTCTCACAAATCCTTCTACTCCGCTCAAGAGGACAAGATTAATTATCCGTAGATAAATATTTAGTGTAAAAGTGTGTGGACAATAATGCCTTTATATTCCCCTTTTCCATTTCCCCTCAATTTTCCTCAACTTAGCGGCATCAAATAAAATATGCCGCCAGAGAAAAGAACACCAATAGTTAAGAAACCTTCAACCAGAAAAACGGTATCGCGAAAGAAAAAACCTAAACCATTTCCTACCCAATGGAAAGTGGCCATTGCAGGCTTATTTTTAATCTTACTTTCTCCATTTTATTATGGCTATGTGGTTAAGGGTTTTGTTGGTGCCTGGCGATGGGTTACAGATTGGGGGCAAGACCCGGAGTATAGAACTTATAATAGTTTCGACATAAAAATCCCTAAAAAATATTCTATTCATGGCATCGATGTTTCTTACTATCAGGGCAAAATAAACTGGCAGAAAGTTAAAACCATGAAAGAAGACGAAGTAAGCATTCGTTTCGCTTTTATAAAAGCAACTGAGGGTATTTTGCTGGTTGATCCGTATTTTCAACGGAACTGGCGTGAGGCACCTAAAGCTGGAATTATTTGTGGTGCGTATCATTTCTTCAGACCAAAACGCGATGGTAAAACCCAGGCAAAATTTTTCCTTCAAGTCGTTAATATAGAAAAAGGCGATTTACCACCTGTTGTAGATGTAGAAAGCTTGGATGGCGTTTCTCCATTGAAAATGAGAGCTGAACTTGCTGATTTTCTGAATTATGTGGAAATGAAAACCAAGGTTAGGCCAATTATTTATACCGGATTAAAATTTTACGAAGATTACCTGGATGGCGATTTTGAAGACTACCCACTTTGGATTGCTCATTATTACCAACCGAAACTAAGATTAGATAAAAGCCGCTGGAAGTTTTGGCAACATTCTGATAAAGCCAAAATTAATGGTATTGGTCATGTGGTGGATTTTAATGCCTTTAATGGGGATAGTACGGCGTTAGTAGAAATGCTTGTAAAATAGTCGAAAGACAAATATTTTTGTTTTCGACTATAAAAAGTCTTCGACTCCGCTACCATTGACGTTACGTCATGCTCAACTTGATTGGGCATCATAATGCTTTAGCAGGCATATATAATGTTTCCTTTCTATTGCTTTAGGATTCCCGTTTTCAAGAGAATGACTTAAGGATTCGTCATGCTACCATTGACGTTTTTGTATAATGTTTTAAACCACCTAAGGCACCTAAGAAAATCTAAGCTGCTCTATGTTATGTGTCTTCACACAACATAATCCATTCATTCCCTTAGTTAAGTTACTGTTAGCGTCACTTATATTGATTTTTATGAAATAAATTAAACCTCAGACTGACACCGATTTTGCTTGAGTGAATGACATTGAGGGTAGCTCTAATTTTTTGCATTATAAAACTATGAGGGAAACTCCCCTCCTTATTTTCAAGGAGGGGTTGGGGCAATGTCATTAACTTAAGGGAATCATAGGGTAAGGAACTGTAAAAACAGTTCCTTTGTGCTTCGAAACAACCCCCATGACATCAACAAACATAGAAATAATCTTG
>NZ_JBHSBY010000084.1:0-9280 GCF_042650905.1 Pedobacter jamesrossensis
TTTTTGAAGGAATCATCAAATACTCGTTTGCTCATATAATCAAATTTAAAAGTTTCTAGTTAAATCTGACAACTAAATTCCTCCAGTCAAATGTAGCAACTCCAGTCTGTATCCTGCAATTATTAGGAAGCACGATGGAAAGGGTGGCTATTTATATACACAGTGGGAGTACCGAGCGATGTTTGATGAGTATGGGAAGCCTCAGGGAATCTTTTGCCTCGGTTATAACATAACCGACTTCATTGCGGATAAACGGCTACTCGAAGGTGCAAAAACGGAGATAGAGCGTAATGCCGAATTGCTACGTACAATAGCCTTCCAACAATCTCACCTCATCAGGGCACCTCTTACAAATATAATTGCACTTGCAACTATTTTGCAAAAATACAAACACATTGAGGGAATTTCAACCCTTTGTGAAATGGTACTGGAAAGTGCAACAAAACTTGATCTAACTATAAAAAATATTGTAGGTGATATTCATGAACGAAACTCTAATCCTTAAGATTTGTGTGAAAAAAACTTCTCTAAATTTTTATCATAAATTTACTTATAAACTATATCTTGATTAATACTACACCTCAAACCAATTACAGAATCCTGATTATTGACGATGATGACATCGCCCTTTTTCTTCATTCAACCATTTTAGAAGATATTTTTCAAAATATTGTAATAGAAACATTCAACAAAGCAGCATTGGCTCTGAAATATCTTAAAGCTAATGCAATGGAAAAAAATGAATATCTTATTTTTTTGGACATTAACATGCCTGAAGTTAATGGATGGGAGTTTTTGGAGGCAATAAAATCATATGAAAACATCGAAACTGCAAAAGTGATTATCGTTAGCTCATCGGTGGAAATTACGGAAAAGGAAAAGGCGCAAAATATATCATTTGTGAAAAATTTTCTGATCAAGCCACTGATGCCGGAGCAGGTAGAACAGCTTCGGTACTTAGAAGCCATTAATCCATTTTTTAGGCAGTAAATGTTACGGCATCTTCCAATCCAGACTTTTAGCGGTATAGGTGCGTAAGATATAATGATCTAAGCCCTGATATGATCATTAATCTTAATAAATATACAAAAAGTAGAAATACTTAAAAAAATGGATGATAAAGTAAACGAAGATGACGAAGTACTCTTCACCAGTTTCAGAGAACTAGGATTTGACTCTGCATTTTGCAAATTAAGTGTAAGAATGGATTTCAGAACATTGAAGGATGTTTGTTCAATCTCACCACAGGAACTAATTAATAAAAAAGAATTTACATATACATGGCTAGGACAGTTAGCTGATTATATGGACAATAAGGGTATACTACACTTGCTTTAAAATCCATCTAAATCGTAGTTGATCTTCTCCTCTAAATAGAAATCGTTCTATTATCGTTTAGTTGCTACTACGTTCGTCAAGTAAATTAAAAACTGTGGTTTATGTGGCAAAAGTCCTAACCGTTTCGTGGACATTAAATAACACCTAAGGCTGTAAAGGGAACATTCTACTACACCCTATCGAACGTACGATTACCAAAGCAAGAATTGTATTTTGCTCTTAAATTGGAGCCACACGAACTTGTTGGCAAAATTATGTGTACCGCCAAGAAATTGTATTATGCTTTCAAATGGATTGAAACATTATAGTTTACGATTAATAAAAACCCATATCAAACAATTAGTGAGTGTAATCTAACCTCACCCTACGGCTGTACAAGCAGCCTCTAATAATTAATTTATTTTCAAAGAACTTTAATACCGTTATTTAATCAACGATAATTTGAATGCAGCATCCGGCTACATACGTGCAATTTGTATTCTACTTAGCGTTTTTTCTGATGCTGATAATCTACCAGACTTTTCCCTTTACAATCACTGAAATGTTCCGCCAGAAATTGTATTTGCTTTCAAATGAATTAAAACATTATAGGTTACGGTTGATAAAAACCTATATGAAACAATTAGTGAGTGTTAATGCAACCTCACCCTACGGCTGTGTACAAGCAGCCTCTAATAATTAATTTATTTTCAAAGAACATTTAATACCGTTCTTTATTCTACGATCATTTGAATGCCTGCTTTTGCAGCTTTATAGCCTATTTTTTCTTTTAAACTGTAATAGCTCCAATTTTTTAGCAGGAAGGGATCATCTTTGGCTATTTCTTCTTTTTGCTCTTGGTTAATAAGTAACAATGTTGCAGCCTGATATTTTAAACAGATGTCAATCAGCATCCGGCTATATACGTGCAATTTGTATTCTACATAACGTTTTTCCTGATGCTGGTAATCTACGAGACTTTTCCTTTTACGTTTACTGCCATGACCGCCACGATTAAATTTAACAGCTTTTTGTACCCGATAGATGGCAGCCTGTATAGCTAATCTGCGATGCAAAAACTCTTCCTTTGTACCAATCGTATGGTCATATTTTCCTATTTTAACAGTAACAGGGTGTTCTATGGACAGCGAAGCTTCTGCTATAACAGAGTTATCTAAAGTATGCTGTTCTTTATCCACCTGAACGGCTGCCAGTAGAAATATCTTTCCCTTATCTAATTGGATATTGCTAACGCAAAGTTTTAAAGTTCCGTTCATAATCTTTTCAAGCATTATTTTTTTATCAGTCCTGTCTTTTCCCAAATATGTTCTAAACGGAACTTTGAAAAGTTTAAAAGAAAAATTCCTTTTGTCCGGAGTGTAGGCAAACTTGGAGATTACACTAGCTTCAAAGGGCATGGGGATATTCTTTTTATAGTTCCTTAGCGATTTTTCGCCTTTCCAATAAGCTGACTTTTCTTTGTTGAAATAAGAAATCAGGGTATTGTTGAGGTTGCTTAGGATATTGGTCGGTATCTGTCCTTTGAAGTGATTGGAAAGCAACCGATAAGTGGTGTTTTGTCGAGAGGACTTTAAAATGCCGTTTTCTTCTTTTTTTTCATCCGCTATTTTGAGCTTGATGTCTTCTGTTAAATAAAAGAAATCCTTCACCTGCTCCTGAACAAAGTGATGGCTCATTATCATATTTGCGGATCGGTAAGTGATCCATTGCCAGTTGTAAAGCTGATCCTTCATCTTTTTAACTTCCTCTTTATCCTCGGAATCAATCAGTAACTGAATTTTTCGCGTGATTACCATTTTATTATTTTCCATAACCTTACAATTTTACTTTCTTGATTTTGGTACATGCCCCGACAAATACTTTCTGAATATAACCCTGATCCAGATTCAAGGCGGTAGAAATTTCCTCGAAACTGTATTGCAGCTCATAGCGCATGTGGAGGATTGAAGACTGTTCCCCATTTAAATCACCTTCAAATCTGAATCTGTTGTTTTTTCCAACGATGTCAAGCTTTTGACTATTTGTAAAAATGGCTTTAAGAGATTCCAATGTTTTTTCAACTTTTATTGCAACCTGATAATCTGAAATCCCACCTATGTGCCAGGCGATGCGGTCATAGTTAAAGGAGTACTTTAAGCATAACCGGACAAATAATTGCTGATCCTGCGTGAGGTTCGGAATCAAAGCTTCTAACTTAGTCCACTTTTCTTTCAGTTCCTTTTCAAGTTCTTCCTGATAAAGAACCTCCGTTTCCCCATCAAATTCAGGATCATATCCAGAGATAAATTCATCATAATTTTCGATTTCATCCAGTCTTAGCATGTTCCTCTGAAACCTGTTGGTTGAGGTTTTATAGTATGCATTGCAAGCATTTGAAGTAAGCTTTTTTAGAAATATTTCGATTTGGTCTGAATCGCTGATGCTTTTACGGACTAGCCACAATCTTAGGAACGCTTCATTGACTATGCAATCGGCATTAATGTCATCTTTGATGTACCTTAAGCCCTTATGATATAAAGAGGGGTATAAGCGCTCGTAAAAAAACTCCAGTCCCTTTTCATTACCCTGCTGAAATTTATTGAAATAATATTGCTGATAGTCAATGCTGTTGCTTTTCATTACTCGTATTGGATTATACAAGTCCCGAAGATGGTAGATGCAAGACTATAGCGGGCTCTATCACCGTGCTACAAGGTTCCGACGCCTTCAGAAACGGTTTACGATAGAGCCCATAGCGCTATAGCTGTACGAAAGTACGCATAAATTCACTATGGGCATTAAATCTATCGTCTCGTTCTGATTCAAATTGTCGGAATTTGTAACCGAGACTCTTCTATTAATACCTCTTATTATAATAAATACTGGATGTTCTTTCCTATCTCATATGTTTTGATGGTGACTAATACCACAAATTTAAATAATTGTTTTTAAATACACAATAAGTCTTTCAAAAAATCACGATTTAGAATTGTCCATTTGTACATGGAAGATACAATATCAACACTTAGCGCTAATATTATAGAGCTTAGAGACGCTTTAGGGCTATCTCAAAAGGATTTTGCCTTGCTCGCAAATATTTCCCGAACAACTTTAGGAAACATAGAGTCCGGACGAGCTAATTTTAAAATAAGGAGTTTGGATGGGATATTGATTTTTACATCAATTAAGCTCGAGGATTTAAGCAAACCATCTTTTGCTCCGCCAAAAAATATACGTGAAAAGTTATCGGAAAAATATAAGTCCGAACCTTCTGTATCTGTTATTTTAAATGAAGAACCTTCTATACCATACTGTATAAAGTACAAGCTCCTTAAAACAACCTTCCTTGATACACCGAAAGAGACGAATCAGATTATTAAGTTCTTTTTTGAAAAATATGGCTGGGTACTTAAAGGAAATTCGTTGCATGCGGCATTAAAAAGAATTCCTGAATTAATAAAAATCCAGCCACATCCGAGTAAGCGGTCAACTAATCTATATTCGAAAAGACACGGTTAATAATTTTGATCCACTAAATGAGATGGATACGCTGCGAACCAAATAACTGGAACTAATCTGAAATTGAGGGGTATGGTTATTGTAGAAATAATTCTTTATTTTTGTGTTAACACTTAATATCATATCCATGCACATAGAAACACGTAAATTACATTTGATAGAAGAAATGCTAAAAGTAAAGAGTGAAGCTACTTTATCTGCTTTGGAGAAGCTATTAAAAAGTACCAATAATAAAACAGTTAAGAAAACACCAAGCTTAAAAGATTTTTCTGGAATCTGGTCTAATGACGAGGCGGAAGAAATAGAACGTATTATCGCAGAATCTTGTGAAACCATCCACCCAGATGACTGGAAATAATCTTTTAGACACCAATATCGTTATTGAGTTGTTTAAAGGCAATTCTACAATTACCGCTTTTCTTGAAACTTTAGAAGAGGAAATAAATATTCCTTTTGCTGTATTGGGAGAACTATATTTAGGTGCTTACAGATCAGCCAACCAAAAAAAACACATTAAACAGATCAATTCTTTTCTGGAAAGATGTAATGTCCTTATTGCTGATGATGAAACAGCAAATCACTATGCCCTAATCAAAACTGCCTTGTTGCAAAAAGGTAAGCCAATACCGGAAAATGACATGTGGATTGCCGCAGTATCAAAGCAATTTGACCTAAAGTTACACACCAAGGACAAGCATTTTAAGGAAATAGACAACCTCAATTTACAGAGCTGGTAATTACTGACCATTCGCTTCTAGCTGTTCCTTTAGCAAATTTAGGTATGTTGAATTTCGCACTTCAGCACCCTTGCTTTTTATTTCAGTTTATCGATCGCTTTCAAAAACATTCTAACAAAAGTAGGTATGAATGCAGACCTCAGCAAAATCCAAAAAAACACTAACTTAAAATGGTTTGAAATGACTTATAATTTTTTTTAGAATTGCGGTTTAAAATATCATTTAAACAGAAAAGGCGCAATTTCTTGCGCCTTTGGTGAACCTTACTGACATTTTCTCGAACACCTTTGTGTCATATTTAAAACGTATAATTAATTTGGCTGATGAATTAGATGAGGAATATTGAAAGTTCTCTAGTATAGTTTTTAATGATTTCACTACTATGGTATATTCCTGAGTCAGTAATTTGTTTAAATATGTATATTGACCTGCATATACCAATGTTAATTGATCCTATATGCCAAAATCAATCAACTACCGAAAGATTCATAACTATCAAATTTATTTTCTAGTTGATTGATTTTCTTAAGCTTAAATTTTTTGATTTTTGTGGGAGTTGTGAAATTGGATTTGTTTTCCTTAATTTTTGGGCTTAATAATATAGTATTCATGTTCATTGAATCTTATTAAACCAAAATTGAAGCCAGGAGGGTTATATAATTCTACTTTTTTTTCCTCACAATGTGTAGAGCCCTCGTCCTGGGTATAAATGCTATCAATCCTGAATTTAAGGTTTTGGCTGCCATAACTTAGCTCATAGTAATTGTTACCATTGTACTTAACTTCATCAATGTTATTACAATGAAAAGCACCTGTTTTAAGAAAATGAACAAGTTTTAGAGCCTTGGTGTCTTGCTTTAAAGAATCAATTTTCCAGTCTGAATTAACCCTAAATGAATTAGCAGGTTGCTTTTCTTTATTGCCATCAAATATCCAGCTGATCAGTTGTTTGCCATCATAATCAGTTAAAATACCGTTTTTACAAATAAGTGGGAAAAATTTGCCACCTTCAACTACGGTAGCTTCAAGTTCAGCAATAATTTTACCATTTGTATCGATTCTATAAATCTTCTGAATCGGTTTAGACCTATTATTACCTCCATAATCTGATATGATGATAAGCTCATTTTTATTTGGCAAAACGTAAGGCTCTCCCACAAAATTATTTTCACTCGGTACTATAAATTTCTGTACCGTATATGTTCCTTCATTATTCAAATCATCCAACTTTTGGTACGTAGTATAATTGGCGATGGAACTGGTTTGATTAATCTTGTTGACTAGATAAAAGATCACGATGCTGAATAGAAAGGCACTGGAGATACCTACTAAATACAAAATATTTTTCTTCATTAACATTTCGCTTGCCGTTTTATCTGTTAAGGGCGGAAAAGAAAGTGTAATTCCAATTAAGATGCTACAAATAGCAATGAATAATGCGTTTTTAAAAATGAATGTTGTAGTAAGCGCTATAAAATCACTGTTAAGACCAAATGGTTTGATGTAAATAAACCCGTAAATTATCCAGGTTACAAAAGTTAACACTATGAATGGCCATAAAATATTAAAAATCAGTTTAGGATAGATAAAGCCATTGTTTATGAAATAAGCAATTAGTTTGATGCCAAAAAAATAGGATACAAAAATAGCTAGTGCAATGGCGCCAACCGCGAATACGGCCAAAATAGACATGAAACTGCCAGGCGTTCTCACATAATATTTGTAAGTAAACACGAGTAACACGAAGGCTAGAATAACGGCTTTAATATTTAGGTTCATTAATTTTTTTATAAGTGTATTAGTGTTATTAATCTATATCTACCTCAATTCCTAATTCTTTAGCCTTAATTAAATCAATACGATAGTCAGACTGACCTAAAAAAGATTTGATTTGTCCCCTAATAAGATACGCAAAACCGTTATTTTGATCTAATACAATAGCTTGGTTACAATCTTCTAATCCACTTTTTATGTTGGGGTTAGTTTTATAAAAGGATGACGATTTCGATTTTATCTCCCAATTGATCCTAAAAGGCTGATTTGGCAATTTAGCACTAATTATGGCATTAGATTTTTTTGCATTTTCTACCTGGCTCACCTTAGCAATTGCCCTACCAACATAGGAAGGGGCGTAGTTTTTATTGATTTGAATGCTTTTATTAAAATCTGTAAGTGCGAAATCGTAATTCTTCTTTTCCAAATAAATATTTCCTCTTCTGGCATAATATTTCTCTTTATTAAAATCAGTAACGTTTGGGGCAATAGCAAGAGCTTGATTCATTGCATTTAATGCATCATCATATTTTTGGGCATAAATACCACATTCTGCAACGTTATAATAAATTGATGCCAAAAAACCGTCGTAAAAAGTTTGTGTACCTTCATTATTTTCCTGATCAAAACGGTGGTTTTTTTTTATTTCAGCCATTAAAAGAGCTATGTTTGCTAATGCGTTCTCATAATTGGCCAAAGCATTTGGATAATCTTTCATTGCCAAATAAGCGTTGCCTTTAAAAGATAAAATCATTGGGTTCTTCGGGAATTTTTTTAATCCCACATCGTAAATAGCTAATGCATTTTCGTATTGTTTTAAATTGTAAAAGGCAACTCCCCGTTGAAAAAAATAACTTGATTTACTTTGATCACAAATGTCAACCATAGCATTCTCTATATTCTTTAAAAATTCAGGGTTGTTATTTTTTTGCTTTTCAATCAACACCTTTGCACTTGCGTAATCATCACATGCTGAATCCATATTTTCCAAGTCATAATAAACCTGTGCTCTGCTTAGGTAACTATAAAAATCTTCAGAACTAAGTTTTATTGCTTTTGAATAATTTTCTAACGCATTTTTAGACTGTTTTAATTCTTTATAAATCGTACCCCGAAAGTTGTAAAATCGATTCTGTTTGGCATCCAATAAAATGGCTTTGTCGATATCTTTTAGTGCATCTTGCAAATCATTATTTTCAAATTTTATTCTGCTTCTATAAAAGTATGCGTCATAACTATTTGGTCTTAAAGATATTGCTTCATTTAAATCAACCAAAGCCAATGAATTATATTTATTACTTAAGTTATAAATACCTCTTTGAATATAGTTGTCAGCATTTTTAGGTGCTATTGAAATGGCTTTGTTGTAATCCGACAAAGCTCCAAAGGTATCGCCAATCGCTTCTTTTATTTGTGCTCGGCTTGTGAGTAGTAAATCGTCTTTGGGGTTTGCTAATATGGCTTTATCCAAATAATTTAATGCTTTTTGAAACTCGTTTTTCTGGGCGTAAATTCGAGAAATGTTTAAATAACAGCTGACACAAGCTGGATTAACGACTATCGCTTCCATATAATACCGCTCACCAAGTTCGGTATTTTTTGACTGGAGGTATTGGAAAGCTATTAACGCAAGTAGATTTTCGTTTTTAGGCTGCTTTTTTAATTCAGTTTGTAGATAAGGAATGATTTTCTCTTGCTGGCCGTTTTGGTTAAATAAATCTACTGATTTTTCGTAAACGCTTTTACTTTGTCCAAATCCTTGAACAGCAACCAATAACAGTAATAAATTTATAATTAACTTAAATCTCATAGGTTAAAATTTATATTTCAATACATTACTGTCCGATAAAAATCAGGTTTGATAAAAATAGTTTATTTATTGATGAATATTTAGTGTTTTCTAAGCTTACTGAAAAATCAACCCCTACCCATCA
>NZ_JBHSBY010000085.1:0-9467 GCF_042650905.1 Pedobacter jamesrossensis
AAAAGATCCATCCAAGGGCTCTCTAGTAACTAAAAGACTCAAGGCTGGATGGGACAATCAGTATCTATTGCAAGTGTTTAACCAAATTTAAGTGCGTTGACCCTGCAAAGAATTTACGAGAAGCATTATTGGGGTTATATTTTTACCACGGAGGACACAAAGGATTGCACAGAGATTCGCAAAGAAAGTATAATAAACCCAGTTTTGTGTGCTCTGAGTCTATACGTTAAAAAACTCTTTGTACTCTGTGGTAAAAAAGCAATAAAACCCAGCTTAGCGTTCTTTGCGTGTAGCTGATTAGAAAATCTTGGCTTACTTTGCGGTTAAAATATTAGCTTTATTCCAAAGTAAAACCTATGAAATTAATTAGTTTAATCTTTCTCCTATCCTTCAGCATAATGTCTAATGCACAAAATAATTTCAAAGCAACCCAAATTAAATTTGAAAGGGTAGAAAAAGCTTACAAAGAAAAATGGAAAACCTTACAAAAATTTGTGAAAGCAGATGGCTTTGGAAATGATTTTTCGATGCTTGTAAATGCTTACAAAGCAGAAGGAAAACTAGAAATCTGGCTAAAAAACAATTCAGATAAAAAATATAAATTATTTAGAACTTACGATTTCTGTGCGCACTCTGGCAAACTCGGACCAAAAGTTATAGAGGGCGACGGACAAACCCCAGAAGGATTTTACTACATCAATGTGTTCAATCCGATGAGTAATTTCCATTTATCTCTTGGCGTAAACTATCCGAATTCGGTTGATCTTGCGAGAACTGGGAAAGATAGAAAACCTGGCAGTGATATTTACATTCATGGAAATTGCGTAACGGTTGGTTGTATCCCTCTAACGGATGAGAAAATTAAAGAGGTTTATATTTTAGGTGTCGAAGCTCGAAATTCTGGTCAGGAAAAAATTCCTGTAAACATTTATCCTTTCAAAATGACCGAGGGAAATTTGAAAAAATATGGTCCGCAATTTCCATCTCAGGTTAGTTTCTGGAAAACTTTGCAACCTGCTTATCTCAATTTTGAAAAGCATAAAAACCTAGCGGACATTAAGGAAGTTAAAGGAAAATACATAGTAAGGTAAAAGCTAAAAGGCGTAAGGTTTAGGGATAACCCTCACCTTACTACTTCTGATGTTTTTGGCTATGGAAAGAAAACCTTCCACCCTATACATTTAAACCTCCTACCTTAATTAAAGCATTCCACCGCAAACAGATAGCGTTTGTCCGGTTACGTAAGCGCTCATATCTGATGCTAAAAACACACAAACATTAGCAATATCTTCGGTTTCGCCTGCTCGTTTAAGTGGAATATCTTTTTCCCAACCAGCAACAACTGCTGGGTCTAAAACTTCAGTCATTTCTGTACGGATAAAACCAGGAGCAACAACATTTGCACGAATATTTCTCGAACCTAATTCTTTAGCAACTGATTTAGTGAAACCTATAATACCAGCTTTAGATGCCGCATAATTCGCTTGACCAGCATTACCAGTAACCCCAACAACCGAACTCATGTTAATGAAAACACCTTTACGGGCTTTCATCATTACCTTCGATGCCGCTTTAGTAATGTTAAAGATAGATTTTAAGTTGACGTTGATTACATCATCCCAGTTTTCTTCGCTCATGCGCATCAACAAACCATCTTTTGTAATACCAGCGTTATTAACTACGATATCAATTGTCCCAAATTCTGCAACTACATCATTTATTAACTGTTCTGCCTCAACAAATTTTGATGCATCAGAACGGTAACCTTTAACTTTGGTACCAAAACTTTGTAATTCTTTCTCTAAAGCTTCGCCTTTTTCTACTGATGATAAATATGTGAATGCTACGTTAGCACCTTGTTCAGCAAATTTTTCAGCTATTTTACGACCAATACCTTTCGATGCACCTGTAATTAATGCTGTTTTTCCTTCTAGTAATTTCATAACCCCTAAATCCCCTAAATGGGACTTTTATATAATGTATAAAAATTTAATTCTTGTAAAGTTAATATTTATTGTAATGTTTAACACAATAGGTTTTATTCCCCATTTATGAGGCTGGCTCCTGCTGACTTAAACAGTGGAAACTACCCAACCCCCAAATAATATCAACCGAATTTATACCAACCACTTTCCTATCCGGGAAACAACCTTGAATAATATCCAAAGCTTTTTGGTCGTTTACATCATCAAAAACTGGTACAATTACAGCTGAATTAGCAATATAAAAGTTAGCGTAAGATGCTGGTAGCCGTGTATCCTCATGAATCACTGGAGATGGCATGGGTAACTCAACGATATTTAATGAGCGACCATCTTTTAATTTCATCGACTTTAAAGCCTCTAAATTCTCTTGCAATAAAATGTAGTTTTCATCCAAAGGATTACTTTCTACAACCGTCAAAACGGTATACTCATTAACAAAACGTGTAATATCATCTATGTGACCATCTGTATCATCGCCAACAATTCCATCTCCTAACCACAGAACCTGCTCTTGTCCATAATATTCGAGCAAATATTTTTCAATTTGTTCTTTGTTTAAATGTGGATTACGATTTTCGTTTAACAAACATGCTGTTGTGGTTAAAATCGTTCCTGCTCCGTTAAATTCTACCGACCCACCCTCCATTACAATATCTGGTGTAAACAAAGGCAAATCAAAATGTTTAGCAATTTTAGTTGGTACCACATCATCCAAATCAAATGGTGGATATTTTCCACCCCAGGCATTATAACCCCAATCTACAACCGCTTTTTCATTTCCTTTCAACACAAAAGCCGGGCCGTGGTCTCTACACCAAGCATCGTTAGTCTCGTTAAAATAAAATTCAATTTGTGTTAAATCAGCATCAATCTTCTTCAATTCAGCAATTGCAAAAGCTTTCATTTCTTCATCTTTTACATTAATGCGAACTTTTTCACCTTCGGCAACAACTTTTATAAATTGGCAGTAAGGCTCGTAAATTGTTTCTATTTTATCTGGCCAGCTCGCCTCCTTGTGTGGCCAACTTAACCAGGTAGCCTCATGTTTTACCCATTCTGCAGGGAAAAAATAACCTTGCTGTTTCGGTGAGTAATCGAATTGATTTAGATTTAATTCTTTTCTTGGAGGAAAGTTTGACATCAAATTATGTTATTATAAATAAATGGTCCGTGAGGACAGGAACCATGGAATTTTAATTGGGTTTTCGCTTTAAGCTTTGGTCCTTAACCTTTAAGCTTATTCGCCATCAATATATCTTTTCGTAATTGGCTGGTAAGAATCGATTCTTCTATCTCTTAAAAATGGCCAGTGTTTACGCATAAAATCGCTTTGGTCTAAGTCTAATTCTACCACTTCAGTTTCTTCTTTATCATGCGATGCCAGGTAAAGCAACTTGCCTTGAGCGTTCGTTGCAAAACTTCCACCCCAGAATTTCATTGCACCATCTTGTTCAAAACCTACACGGTTTACGCTCACTACAGGAATACCATTTGCAACCGAATGCGAACGTTGAATGGTTTGCCATGCATTGTATTGATCTTGATTGGTTTCTTCATCTTGTGTTGTATCCCAACCAATTGCAGTTGGATAAAACATGATATCAGCTCCCATTAAAGCCGTAATTCGAGATGCTTCCGGATACCATTGATCCCAACAAATTAAGATACCGATTTTAGCAAATTTGGTATCAAAAACTTTGTAACCTAAATCACCTGGAGTAAAGTAAAATTTTTCATAAAAAGCCGGGTCGTCAGGAATATGCATTTTGCGATACTTGCCTAAGTAAGAACCATCAGCATCTAAAACAGCCGTTGTATTATGATAAATTCCTGCTGCACGTTTCTCAAATAAAGAGGCAATAATAACCACGCCCAATTCTTTAGCAACAACCTGCAAAGCATCAGTAGATGGACCAGGAATAGCTTCTGCTAAGTCGAAGTTAGCGTAATCTTCTACATCGCAGAAATATAACGAAGTAAAAAGCTCTTGCAAACAAACAATTTGTGCACCTTTTGCGGCAGCGTCTCTTACCTTCGAAATAGCCTTATCTAAATTTTCTTGCTTATCTTTAGTACAGCTCATCTGCACTAAGCCTACGTTTACTTTCTTCATTTTTTTAAATTATTGGATGAGTGAACTTGTAAAAGTATTCACTCATTCTAAATTAGGTTGCAAAGTTACTATTTTGTTTAAATGTAGAATGGCATAATTATGTAATTGTTTTTTCGAAAAGCAAATTCAGTATTTAGGTTAGTGTTGGTTGGGCTTTCCGTTAAATCTTTTACCCCTAAATCCCCTAAAGGGGAATGGTAAAAGGATATCACTTCAATCCCGTTTATTAAGCAGAGGGTTTGCTACTATTTGAGGTTGCAAAATTTACTAATTTGGCTAAAGCCAATGCAGATTCCTTTAAATTTCAGGCAGCTAAAGTCACCTGCAATGAATAAATATCTAATTCCTCTATCTCATTTCTTTGCCGTCTGGCTTCAGCCGACGGACTATGTTAAACCCCTATCTCTTCGCGGTATTCTTGTTGCAATTCAAATAAACATTTTGCACAAAGGCAACCATCGTACAATTCTGAAATATATTGCACTTCGTTAATACTCAATTGAACCACACTACATTGGCATTTGGTGTAGGAATTTGCCTTGCATTCTATAGCCGTTCCGCAACGTTCGCAGGGAATGATTTCGTGTTTGCTATGAGGAATATTAGACATTTACCAAAAGTATAAACAAAAATAAGGTTTTGAGCGTTAGCCCAAAACCTTATTTGTTTTATTGCTTTATGATGAGAAGAAAACTAACGCATTAAGATTGCTTCGTTCCTCGCAATGACGGGCGTGTTGGCAGACTTTTCGCTTTAGTCTTTCTGCTTTTAACTTTCTGCTTAACCCGAACAACTAATACAGCCTTCTTCCATTGAACAAACTGGTCCGTCAACGATTTCTTCTGCAACCTGATCTTGTGGAATGTTTGCAGGAATTACTGCTTCAATTGCTTTACCACCTTGGTTTTCTACCGTAAATTTAACTGCTTGAGATGCGGCTTGAGTACGTAAATAATACATACCCGTTTTCAATCCTTTCTCCCATGCATAGAAGTGCATTGAAGTTAATTTTGAAGTATTTGGCGCATTTACAAACAAGTTTAACGATTGCGATTGGCAGATATAAGCGCCACGGTCAGCAGCCATATCGATGATGTTACGCATTTTAATTTCCCAAACTGTTTTGTACAATTCTTTAATATAATCAGGAATTGCTGCGATACCTTGAATTGAGCCATTAGCCAATATGATTTGATTTTTCATATCGTTGTTCCATAAACCTAAGGCTACTAAATCTTTCAATAAGTGCTTGTTTACTACTACAAACTCTCCACTTAATACACGACGGGTGTAAATGTTTGAAGTATATGGCTCGAAACATTCGTTGTTACCTAAAATTTGAGAAGTAGACGCAGTTGGCATTGGCGCAACTAATAACGAGTTATACACGCCATCTTTAACTACTTTTTTACGTAAAGCATTCCAATCCCATCTGCCGCTATCTGGTGTTACATTCCATAAATCGAATTGGAATTTTCCTTTCGATAATGGCGAACCTTTGAAAGTTTGGTAAGGACCATTTTTAACTGCTAAATCGTGAGATGCTGTCATCGATGCGAAATAAATCGTTTCGAAAATATCTTTGTTTAAACGTTTTGCCTCATCGCTTTCGAAAGGTAAACGCAATAAGATAAATGCATCAGCTAAACCTTGTACTCCTAAGCCAACCGGACGGTGGCGCATGTTTGAGTTTTCAGCTTCAATTACTGGATAATAGTTATGGTCGATGATTTTATTCAGGTTTAAAGTAGCCTGATAAGTTACATCGTATAATTTTTGGTGGTCGAAAGCACCATTAATTACGAAACGAGGCAATGCTAATGATGCTAAATTACAAACCGCAACCTCATCTTTAGAAGTGTACTCAATAATTTCAGTACACAAGTTAGAACTTTTAATGGTACCTAAGTTTTGTTGGTTAGATTTGCTGTTCGCTGCATCTTTAAACAACATATAAGGTGTACCTGTTTCAATTTGCGAATCTAAAATGGCAAACCAAAGTTCTTGTGCTTTAATGGTTTTACGTCCACGGCCTTCGGCTTCGTATTTAGTATATAAAGCTTCAAATTCAGCACCGAAACAATCTGCCAAACCTGGTGCTTCATGTGGGCAGAATAAAGTCCATTCGCCATTATCTTTAACACGTTGCATAAACAAATCGTTTATCCAAAGGGCATAAAATAAATCACGGGCACGCATTTCTTCTTTACCATGGTTTTTACGCAAGTCTAAGAACTCGAAAACATCTGCATGCCAAGGCTCTAAATAAATAGCGAAAGCACCTTTACGTTTGCCTCCACCCTGATCTACATAACGAGCGGTATCGTTAAATACACGTAACATTGGAATAATACCATTACTTGTACCATTTGTACCACCAATATAAGAACCCGTAGCACGGATATTGTGAATACTTAAACCAATACCACCAGCACTTTGTGAAATTTTAGCAGTTTGTTTTAATGTATCGTAAATACCCTCGATACTATCATCTTGCATGGTTAGCAAGAAACAAGATGACATTTGAGGTTTAGGCGTAGCTGCGTTGAATAATGTAGGTGTAGCGTGTGTAAACCAACGCTCACTCATTAAGTTATACGTTTTGATTGCACTTTCGATATCTTCTTTGTGGATACCAACAGAAACACGCATGAACAAATGCTGAGGACGCTCAACGATTTGACCGTTAACTTTTAATAAATATGATTTTTCTAAAGTTTTAAAACCGAAATAATCGAATCCGAAATCGCGGTCGTAAATGATAGAACTATCTAAAATGTCCTTATTTTTTTCAATAATCTCAAAAACATCATCAGCAATAAGTGGTGCCGCTTTTTGCGCTTTCGGGTCGTAATATTCGTACAACATTTTCATCGTACCCGAAAATGATTTCGTAGTATTTTTATGTAAGTTGGAAACCGCAATACGCGAAGCCAGCAAAGCATAATCAGGATGTTTTGTAGTTAATGATGCTGCAGTTTCTGCGGCAAGGTTATCTAACTCTGATGTAGTTACGCCATCATATAAACCTTCGATTACCTTTTTGGCAACATCGATTGGGTCTACAAGGTCTGAATTTAGACTGTAACACAGCTTTTGAATACGGGCTGTGATTTTGTCAAATTGTACCGGCTCTTTCCGGCCATCTCTTTTTAGTACGAACATATGTTATGAGATTTAAGCCCCTCCCAACCCTCCCCAAAAGGAAGGATTTTTAAAGGCGAGTTTTATATTTATTGGCGAGTATCAAGTATCAAGACTTGTTTATCGCGTTATTAATTTTATTGTTATATCTGTTCATCAAGATTGCTCTGTGCCTTACAATGACGACAAGGGCAACTTTCTGCTTTAGTCTTTTTGCTTTAAGCTTATCTAAAAATCTTCATCTAAAGAAAACGCTTGCTTATTGTTATCAGCAGAAGTTAATACACCACTTTTTTGATAATCGCCAACACGTTTCTCGAAGAAGTTAGTTTTACCTTGCAACGAAATCATTTCCATAAAATCGAAAGGATTTGTTGCATTGTAGATTTTTTTGTAACCCAACTCTTGCAACCATCTGTCTGCTACAAATTCGATATACTGACTCATTAATTTTGCATTCATACCAATTAGGGCAACTGGCAATGCATCTGTAATAAATTCTTTTTCAATTTCTACAGCATCGCTGATGATGCCATGAACTTGTTCTTCACTTAATCTATTGCTCAACATGCTGTACAATAAACAAGCAAATTCGCAGTGAGAACCTTCATCTCTCGAGATTAACTCATTGCTGAAAGTTAAGCCTGGCATTAAACCACGTTTCTTTAACCAAAAGATAGAGCAGAAACTTCCGCTGAAGAAAATACCTTCAACCGCAGCAAAAGCGACCAAACGTTCCGCAAAACTTCCATTTTCAATCCAACGTAGAGCCCATTCCGCTTTCCTTTTTACTGCCGGAACAGTATCGATGGCGTGGAAAAGACGGTCTTTTTCTTCTGGATCTTTAATATAGGTGTCGATTAATAAAGCATAAGTTTCAGCATGGATGTTTTCCATCATAATCTGGAAACCATAGAAACAACGGGCCTCAGGCAATTGCACTTCACTCATGAAGTTTACCGCTAAGTTTTCGTTCACGATACCATCACTAGCAGAAAAGAAAGCAAGGATATGAGAAATGAAATGTCTTTCGCCATCATTTAAATTATCCCAGTGCTTTTGGTCATCAGAAAGGTCAATTTCCTCAGCTGTCCAAAAACTAGCTTCGGTCTTTTTATACATTTCCCAAATTGCCGGATACTTAATCGGCAAAAGCACAAATCTATCTTTATTTTCTTGTAGTAGTAATTCCTGTTCCATAAGCTGATATTTTTATAATCTTTCATTTTAAACAGAGCCGACAAAACCACGCATTCATCAATTTTATATGATGATTGTAATGTTTTTTATCAAAACTCTAGAGTGAAAAGTGCTAACCTCGTCGCTTTGCAAACAACGTAGTTTTTAGTTAGGTAAATTTAAAATTGTTATCAGAGAGATAGACGCATAAATTACTAAAAACTAAGCTTTTATATTTGTTTTAAAGCGCAAGAAGTTAAAGAACTTTGTTGAAACAAATATATATACGATAGCCCTTTTTCGTTAACCAAAGTTGTTAACACTACCTATATTTTAGTGGATAAACCCATCAGCTAAATATCATTTTCAAGCGAAAAAAAAGCTAATCATTTCTTTTTAAGGGTTTAGGAAACGAAATTAAGTGTTAATAACTTAAATTTTGATGGCAAAACCAGCTTTAATTAGAGCTAAAAAGAGTACTACTCAACGCTATAGCTTAGCTTTACTTTCGCTACACCTTTGTGATAGATACCTATCTGTTTAGCAGCGCTTTCAGATAAATCTATGGCTAATCTTTTGGAGAATGGACCTCGGTCATTTACCTTTACAACTACCGATTTTCCGTTATCGGGATTGGTTACTTTAATCATGGTGCCGAAAGGCAAAGTACGATGGGCAGCAGTTAATTTTTTTGACCGGTATTTAGCGCCACTGGTGGTTCGGCGGCCTTCGAATTTTCTGTGGTAATAAGTTGCGAGAACTGTTTTTTTGATACTATCTGGCTCATTTGATGAATCAGAATTTTGTGCTTTACCTTGTAAAAACAGGAAACAAAAACTTAATAACAGAAGATACTTCATAGGCTAAATTTTATTTATCGAGCCTGCAAATATAAGCATTTAGTTTATAATCAATAAATTGTGAAAAACAGGATGGTTTTCAGATCGAGTAGGAAGATAGGGATTATTTCCCTATCTGTCCTCTCACACCACTGTACGTACCGTTCGGTATACAGCGGTTTGTTAGAATAACTTCGTTTGGTGTGT
>NZ_JBHSBY010000086.1:0-9622 GCF_042650905.1 Pedobacter jamesrossensis
TTTTTGAAGGAATCATCAAATACTCGTTTGCTCATATAATCAAATTTAAAAGTTTCTAGTTAAATCTGACAACTAAATTCCTCCAGTCAAATGTAGCAACTCCAGACAGTCTTTGGAGCCTATAACGCGGTAACGGGATACTTTCAGAACGTGCGCAGGTTTAAGGATGGCGAGGCAAAATTTAAGTCCATCACCGAGGGGACAGCCAAGCAAAGGGCACAGGTTGCCTTTGACCTCTGCGTTGATTTTGCAAGCAAGGGCACTTTACAGTTCAATTAAATTATCTGGGGCGGGAAACCGCCCCACTTTTAACCCAGCATAATGATGAAAAGGAAAAACAGGAACGAGCGCCAAAATCTGGAAAAGATCGCCCAAGCGCTCAGGCTATTGCAGAGCCTAGAAGAAATGGAGCTCTCCAAAAGTGATGCC
Source organism: Pedobacter jamesrossensis (assembly GCF_042650905.1). NCBI lineage: Bacteria > Pseudomonadati > Bacteroidota > Sphingobacteriia > Sphingobacteriales > Sphingobacteriaceae > Pedobacter > Pedobacter jamesrossensis. The sequence goes on from NZ_JBHSBY010000086.1 coordinate 430, forward strand.
TTTGAGGTACAGTTGACCAAGGGGCTGCTCATGGGCACTATCGAGCTTAGCGGGTACAGGGCAAAATACCATTGGCTCTTTGGCCTACGTCTTTTAAAGGCACCAACCCCGCAACCTATTAACAATCATTTAAAGATCAGAACATGACACAGGAAATAAAAATCAATATCACCCTTACAGTTGAGGCGGATATTGAACAGACAACAAGCGATCTTGAAAATTTTGTCCGTAGGATATTGACAAGCGCAGAAGGCAGCGAAATATTGTCACTTCACAAATACCACATCAACAGGATCAGGGAAGAAGCAGAAATCTATGCGCCAGATCCCAGACAGGACGATGGGGTATGGGAATTTGTAGAAAAATACTATCCGAACCATTACTCCTGCAATAAGATCATGCGTAACGATGACCTTTGCAAGATCGTGAACGGGGAACTCAATGGCGATGCGGAAAAAATGTTCACCGAAGAGTTCGGGGAAGATCTACAGCTCGCTACCGCTGCGTTTGATCAGTCGACCAAATACGTTTACGAACGTGCGATCGTGGGCTACCAGAGAGAACAGCACGGAAAGATAACGATCGTGTGGAGCATTGAAGACGTGGAAATTCAAGCAAAAAATAATGGTTACCATCCTAAAAGATGGGGAAGCGCAAAAGGTGCTTGATATGCTGAAGGATAAGCACGATTGTACCATTGGCATCACATGGGATGTTATCGATGAGTATCTGAGCTATATCGTTCCAGGTTCTGTAGAGGATAGCGGGATGGTGTGGGTGCCTATCCTATTTCAGGGCTAGGAGTATCTGGCAAAGGGAAATTCCCGATCTGCACAATAAGGATTTTACCTTGACCATTGCGCCGACCAGCCTTTGCAAGGCCATTAACCTGGACCCAAACGGTAAGGGGACGATCGGGGCAATGCTGACAGACGATCTGATCACCTACTACGCGACCGAGGAAGAACTCAAGCTAACCAACGAGGAACTTTTTAAGCTGATCTACGGGTAGAAAATAATGATTTTCTAGAATACAATTTAGTGCAGTCCAAACGGACTGCACTTTTTTTTCGCGACTCCACGCTTAGCTGACCCTTGATGATGGCTTCACGATTTTAGAACCGGTTGTTTATGGTCGGCTTCACGATTTTTTTTAGCAGCCTGTTCCGGATATAATCGTTGGTTACCTGGAGGGAGGCATGCCTGTTCTTTTCCATGATCGAATAGAACGAAGCGCCATCTTCGAGGTCATAAAAGTTCGAGCTGTGCTTGAGCGCATAGAATTTTAGTTTGGTACTGATACTGTACTTGATCCTGAAATATCTGAACTTCTGGGTGAAATATTGCTCGTCGATCTGCTGGGGCGATGTTCTGCAACGGTGTCCAAAGATGAAGTTTTCATCGGGTGCATTGCCCACAAGCTTTTCCAAAAGATCATACATTTCATCGTTGAGCTGAAATATGGCTTCGCTCTCGTTCTTGGTCTTGTGGGGAGGCAACATAAGGGTCCGCTTGATCCAGTCCACGTCCATCACCTGTAGCCTGGTCATTTCCACCGGACGGATATTATATAGGTAGAGCATTTTTGAGGCCACGTAGAGGCCAAAATAGCCAGGATCGCCTTCCATCAACCTCACCACGGTCTCGAGTTCCTTTTCCTCATAGATGGCAAACCTTGAACTATCGTGCCTGGTATTTTTCTTTACCGATTCCTTAACCGGGTTTTCCTGCACCACCTTGAACTTTAGCAGATAGGAGAAAAATGTACAAAGGTCGCAGCGGTAGGTATTATAGGTAACCTTTCCCCATCCCAGTTCATTCATCTTGAAGCCTAGGAAGTTGTCAATGTCCAGGGAATTAAAGGTGCCGATCTTGCGGTTGAGGAAACCTTTTGTATTCAACCAGTCCTTAAAGTGCTTGACCACGATCTTATTGTTCTTGAACGCTGTCTTTCCGATCATCTTGCTCTGATGGCGTTCCTGTCGATGTTCGACCCAAACGTCAAGGCATTTTGAAATGGGGCTGATAATGGTGAGGTCGACCTGTACGCCAAGGTCGACATAGGCATTGGTGAAAGGGTTCCAGCCCCTGCCCAGCATCAGGATGACCGCGTCAACAGCGGCAGCCGCTTTTTTCTTGATCGAAATCCTGGTATCTTTCACACCACCGATGCCCCCTTTTCGCGCCCTTTCTATGGTGGCATAATTGTCCGGGTTTGGCCAATAAAAATATAGGAAAGGTTTGTTGGAATGTGTTATTTTTGCGGGGATCGATAGATTGAAATCCGTTCCGTTCCATTCCTTTATGAAATGGTTTTGGGACTGTGGCTTGGCATTGCTTGTTTTCATACTGCTTTAAATTTCTAGGGTTTAAGTCGTATGCCTTGAGGAGGTGTCAACGGGATTGTTAGCAATTTTGTCAACGGTTTTGTCAACGATCGCATAAAAAACCCCTTTTAAACCACCTTAAAGATGGAAAAAACACAATATTGGCTAGTAAAATCAGAACCATTTAAATACAGTTGGACAAAGTTTAATGAAGATAAACGTACCTTTTGGGATGGCGTTCGAAATTATCAGGCACGCAATAACCTGCGTGATATGCGTGAAGGCGATTTAGTTCTTTTTTACCACAGTAACGAGGGGAAAAATGTTGTTGGTATTGCTAAAGTTGTTAAAGAATCTTACCAAGATCCAACCACCGATGATAAAAACTGGGTAGTTGTAGATTTAGTACCTGTTGAATCGCTTAAAAATCCAGTTTCTTTAGAGCAAATAAAGGCAGAGGAAAGTCTAAAAGATATTTCCTTAGTTCGTCAAGGCCGCTTATCGGTTATGCCTTTAAAAGCTGAAGAGTTTGATAAGATTTTAGAAATGGGAAGTTAATTAATTAGCCGTTTTAAATTTACTATCAAATTAACTCAAAAATTCTTGTATAATTAGGTGTGATAAAAAAAACTGCTAATTCTAAACCGTAGAAATCTCTTCTTTTTTACTCTTACTTAATGTGATACCTAAAGTCATTACTATACTACTTCCTAATACAACCAAGAATAAAAAAGATGGCCCAACTTCGGGTATTTTAAGTGATGCAGGTAAGTTAAAGTAAAGCAAAATACTTATCAATCCCCGGGGAGCAATATACAGAATTGGAGCAATTGTACCTTTTTTGAAAACTTTTAAGAAGAATAACCTCATTATATAGATAGTAGCGAGTATAAAAAAGCCATTAGCTAAAACTGGTTTATCATTCAGTTCGCTAATATTCATTGTAAAACCAAATATCACAAAGAAAAATGTTCGCAAAATGAATGCGCTTTCTGCAGATAATTGATAAAGTTGAGATAAATCTGCTGTTAAGTTTTTATAAAGAAATACGCCTCTAAACCAGGCATTCTGAATCGTATCTACGTTATTAAGAAATAAACCTGTACTCAAAATTAAAACCAAAGAGGAAAGATGATAGGATTGTCCTATTGCGTAAACCAAAATTAATATCGAAATAATCAGGAAGAATTTAATATGGTGAACGAGTCTTCCCATAATGTAAAGCAAAACTACGCAAGCAATGGCAGAGAGCATAATAATCAAAAAAGTGCTTAAACCTAAACCAATAAATGCCGATGTGGTAATGGAGTGGTTTGAAATAGCAAAATTAAAAAGGATAATGCCTAGAATATCCGAAAAAGAAGATTCGTAAATTACAAACTCTCTATCTTGCTTACCTAATGCTGCAGCCGATGGAATAGCAATTGCAGAACTGATTACACTAAAAGGTATTGCATTTGATATACAGGTATATAGGTCTTTATGTGTAATCTGATAGATAATCAGCGTGATTATGGTTGCTGTTCCAAGTAAAATGGTAAGTGCCGATAGAAACGCACTTCTAATAACTTTATTTTTATTGCGATCGTATTTAAGTTCTAACGAGCCTTCGAAAACAATTAAAATTAAACCAACCGTACCTAAAGTTGGCAGTATAGATAAAAAGTTAAAGGTTTGTATTTTTAGATAATCTACAATTACACGCAAGCCAATACCTAATAAAAGCAAAAGCAATACCGAAGGTATTTTTGTTTTACTGGCCACTAAATCAAACAGATAAGAGAAAATTACTAATCCGCTTAAAATAATAAGAATGGTATATGTTGTCATATTTACAGCGTAAGGTAAGCCGCTAAAATAAAACAAACATATTAAGCACCAAGAAGTTTTATGTAAAATTACGGTTTAAAGAATAAAGCTTTAAGTTCGTTTGCATCGCTTGGATTCATTTTCCCGCCTAAAACCAAGCGTAACTGTCTGCGGCGTAATGCTCCATCAAAAAGTTCTGTTTCTTCTTCTGTTTCTGGTATTAATTCTGGTACAGGTATGGTACGGGCACTTTGGTCTACAGCTACGAAAGTGTAATAAGCTTCATTACTTTTCTGACGGGCACCGCTAGGAATATTTTCAGCCCAAACATCAAGGCGAACCTCTACCGATGTATTAAAAGCACGAGTTACTTTGGCTTCTATCGTAATAACATCGCCAAGTTTTATTGGGTGTTTAAAGGAAACATTATCAACCGATGCTGTAACCACTATTCGGTTACAGTGTTTTTGAGCTGAAATAGCGGCGGCAATATCCATCCAATGTAACAAACGACCGCCCATTAAATTGTTAAGTGTGTTGGTATCATTTGGTAATACCAATTCGTTCATTATGGTAAAACTCTCTTTCGCAAATTTCTTTTTCAAACTCATATTGGGCACAAAAGTAAAAAAAAAGCCTATTATAAAGGTATTAAATTGAGGTTTTGACGGCTTTTGATGTAATAAGTGCATATGCTTAAGTTATTAAAACATGATGGAGTGGATTAGTAAGGGCTGTAAGTGAAAGCAGGGCTGATGTTGTCGATTATCACATTCCTTTCATTTTCTGAGAATAAATTCTTTCCTACGTTTTATGGCAAACAATTAAATATATATCCTGTTATCTTTATCAAAAATCGAATTGATGCAAAACCAAACACTAATCCAATTTTTTCATTGGTATTATAACGAAGAACAAAATTTATGGACTAAAGTTGCTGCTGAAGCTAGTCATTTAAAAGAACTTGGTGTAACCTCTGTTTGGTTACCACCAGCTTACAAATCTAATAATGCGGCTTATGATGTAGGTTATGCAGTTTACGATCTCTTTGATTTGGGCGAATTTGACCAAAAAGGAAGTGTAAATACAAAATATGGCTCTAAAGATGAGTATATTAAAGCAATTGATGCCCTGCACGAACAAGGAATTGGCGTTTTAGCCGATATTGTTTTTAACCATAAGGCAGGTGGAGATGAGTTAGAGAAGGTTAGCGTAAGAACAGTTAATCCTGATAATAGAGAAGAATTTACAAGTGATGTTTTTGAAATTGAAGCCTGGACAAAGTTTACTTTTCCGGGTAGAAAAGGAAAATATTCAGAATTTATTTGGGATCATCAATGTTTTAGCGGCGTAGATTGGGCGGAGGATTTAAAGAAAACAGCTATTTATTCGATTCAGAATTTTGCCGGAGAAGGTTTTGAAAAAGTGCCATCAACAGAATTGGGAAATTACGATTACCTGATGTTTAACGATATCGATTATAGAAACAGAGCTGTAATTGAGGAGTTGAAATACTGGGGCGAATGGATTGTTGAAACAACTAAAATTGATGGTTTTAGATTAGATGCCGTTAAACACATTAATCCCGATTTTATTATTGAGTGGCTCGACCATTTAAATTCAAAATATAATCGTAAGTTTTTTGTTGTTGCGGAAGATTGGAATGTGGTAGATATTGAAGGCCAGCTGGAATATATAGGTATAACTGCCGGACGAACTCAAATTTTTGATTCTTTATTACATCATAATTTTTATCTGGCAAGTCAGGAGAAAAACCAGTTCGATATGCGAACTATTTTCGATAAAACTTTAGTACAGATTAACCCTGAACTTGCAGTGACTTTTGTTGATAACCATGATTCGCAGCCATTGCAAGCTTTAGAATCTTATGTAGAGTTTTGGTTTAGGCCATTAGCTTATTCGATGATTCTTTTACGTGAGCAAGGAACTCCTTGTTTATTCTTCACAGATATTTATGGCGGAATTTATGATGATAAAAATGAAGCTGGAGAGGATGTGCACATAGATTTGGCCATTATACCTGATGTTGCAACAATGAGCAAAATTAGAACAAGCCACGCTTATGGTTTACAACGTGAGCACTTTGACCACGGAAATTGTGTAGGTTGGACACGCGAAGGCGATGATGAACATGAAAATAGTGGTTTAGCTGTTTTAATGAGTACTGGTGAAGAAGGTTTTAAAGAAATGGAAATTGGTAAAAAGTTTGCTGGAAAAACTTTTATTGATGCTTTAGGGCATAGAGAGGGTGAACTTGTTATTGATGAAAACGGTTGGGCTGAGTTTCATTGCAATGCAGGAAGCCTTTCTGTTTGGGTAATGAAAGGGTAGTTTTTGTAAGTATATAGTCGTTCCCGCGAAAAAGGGAATGTTAAAGGATTAGGTTTTACTCCTCGAAGTTCTGCTTCGATTTTTTGCCACAGATTTACCGATTTTTAAAAATTTGTGAATCTGTGGCAATTGTTTTATTAATAAATCTGAATATATATTCTAAAATAAGTTTATTGTTGGGAGCAAATTTTACAAGAAATTATCGGCTTCTCGATATGCTTTTATAACGGCAAGTTCACCATCTTTTCCACTTTGAGAATTTCCGTGTTCCATGCCCATAACGCCTCTATAACCTTTAGCGTGGAGCCACTTGAAAAGGTTTTTATAGTTTATTTCACCTGTTCCTGGTTCTTTTCGGCCTGGGTTATCGCCAATTTGAATGTAAGCAATTTCATCCCAGCAACGCTCCATTGTTTTAATTAAATCGCCTTCTGTACGTTGCATGTGGTAAATATCGTAAAGTATTTTGCACGACGGGCTTTGTACTGCTTTGCAAACTGCATAGGTTTCATTTGTTTTCTGTAAAAAGAGCTCTGGAGTATCGCTCAAGGTTTCTAAAACCATGATTAATCCATGCGGTTCAAGAATTTCTGCTCCTCCTCTCATAGCGTCAATTACGTTCGCAAATTGATTTCCATAAGGTAATTTTCGTTCGTAAAAACCTGGTACAACGGTTAACCATTTCGCATTGCAACGTTTGGCCGCTTCGACAGATTTTTTGCAGGTTTCGATAAATTTATCTTTAAATTCTTTTTTACCTGTTGTAAGTGAGGTTTTCCAGTTATCGCCTCCATCTATAACAAAAACACCCATTCTCATTCCAAGTTTAGATAACAAGTTTCCAATTTTCTCTTGTTCATCAATAGGTCGGTTTAAGTATCCATTATCTTCAATAGAGCGAAAACCTCTATCGTACATGAACTTAATCTGGTCTAAAAAGCTTTTTCCCGCATGGTTTTCGAACATTCTTTGATGAGGAGCATAATCCATATTGAAGGTTTTGTCAGCTAATATATTCGCCGTCTTTTCAGTAGCAAAAGCATTAGTTATGCCAGTGCCTACGCTAATTGCACTAGCTGTTAGAAAGCCGTTTCTTATAAATTCACTTCTTTTCATTTCCTTCAAAAATTTTAATGGATGTATGATTTATCGTCTATCGGAAACTCTGTTGCTTAAATTAGTAAAGCCGACTAAGGTGTCCCATCTTGCTCCAGGTTTACGGTAATAAACAAAAATTTGATAAGTATTTTCAGTCTGAAAAAATGCACCTTCGAAAGGTTTTGTTTCTACAGTTTTAGTTGTTTTATCCAGCCAGGCATATTCATAATCGTACAAGCCTTGCTTAAGCAAAATGTTGCCGTAAAATTGTTTTCTATTGGCATCGTAAACTAACTTGTTTTCTTTGCTTAGCGTATAATTATTGAAACGGCCAACCACATAAGCTTCGCCATCTGCTGTTGGAGGTGCGGCATTTAGCATAAATAAAACGCCCATATATTCGGCTTCAGTTTTATCATCACGACCATCAGTATTCCTTATAAAAAAGTTTCCGTTTTCATCAAGCTGATTAGCAAAAGTTCCTGTGTTCCTAGAAATGTCCTGAAAGAGCATAACGTTAACCGATTCATTGTCACGATAAATATCTCTAACATTGTCGCCCTTAAAACGTAAACTTCTAGTGTCGAATTTTCTAAATTCATTATCTCCCCAAAAATCATTTGTGTTAATGTCGTTGTAAACTAATTGATTTGGGCGAACGAAAGAAGGTCTTGTATTTAGTTGAGCAGTATTTGAGTTAAAATTTTGCATAACAATGGCTTTCAAATCCTGATAAGGATTTGGAATGGGCATTGAATGATTTAGCGTGAAATTTATTTTCTGCTTAGAATTTCTATCTGCAACCTGAAGCGAATTGGTAATTTCGGCAACCACAGCCACCTGACTATCCAATATATAAAAGCGTTGCGAAATAACAGGTTGGTTTTTATCTCCATCGAGATAGACCTTTAGCACATAATTACCGCCAATTTTAGGTTTTACCTGTGTGTTTGGCAAGCTCAATTCATAATGAGTATATTTTCTTGCTGTGTTTGATGAATATCTATAATTTATTATTCTATCATCGTTAAAACCTTCAAGATAATCGATGCTAGTAATGCGAGATGTTTTCCAATCTGAAGTGCAATGCTCTACTGTGTACCAATAGTTTTTTGTTCCGGCCAATAAATCATCAAAAGAAAAAGTAATGGTTTCTGATGAATTAAGTATAATCACTGGGATACTTTGTTCTTTATTGCTGTTATAGCAAAGAACTGTTTTAATATTTGGGAGATAAATTTTATTCTCGTTTGTAAATACTTTATCGTTTTGGGCGAAGATTAGGGTAGGGAAGATGATTAGTAGTACAGCGATTAGTTTTTGCATGGTTAAAAGTAAACAGTATTAACCACAGATGAAAAAAAATTACATGGATATTTTTTGAGCTGGATTTAAATATTGCCACTGAAACACAGATTCACACTGAATAATAAAGAGACTGTTCTGTGTTTCAGTACTTCTGTGGCAAGAACAATTGCATAAAAAAAGCCCCAGAAAAAATCGAGGGCACTGAAAAAGTGGACTTAAAATAGTTTGTTTTTGCAAAGCGGATGAATGAGTTCTGAACTCTTCATCCGCTTTATTTTTTTTATGTCATTTGATATTTC
>NZ_JBHSBY010000087.1:0-9660 GCF_042650905.1 Pedobacter jamesrossensis
ATATCGCTTTGTCCAAAAGTGATATGGTTAAAAGTTAGTGCTAAAGCCAGAACCAAACTGGTGCACTATGCCTCGGAATGTGGTGTACTTTGTTCGGAATAATCAAGTAACACTTGATTCAAGTGAAAAGATTACTAGAACATTTCCTAGGAGTTAAAGTAACCTCAATTATATTTTTAGTACTCAACTATTGGTTCTCCAATTTATCTATTAACAAAAACAATTTAACTATTTAAAGAGATAAGCTCACCAGGATAATATTATAAATTTTGAATTTTGCAAACATCCTGGTTATCTAGAAGGTCGATTTTGAATTTTAAACTAGATGGATATCTAGCAACTCTTGAAGAAGTCCAACTCAACTTTATTTCAAGTGAATATAATGAAGCGAAAGCTAAACTTAATTCTAGCGTAGGAAAAAAATATTAGTGCGTCTAAAAATGATTCCATAGTAGGTAACCATCAGGTTAGTATATTATATTGTCGCCATTACAATTACGTTCTAAAAAAAGTATTCGCAATACTTCTGAATAAATGAACGGGTGATTGGAGGACAATTTTAAAATACAATTCGTTGTTGACTTTATTATCTAGACTCTTTTTGACAAAAGCATATTATTGGATATAAAACTATATAACTCACTTCGATAGCTATCAGCCAGAGGGATAACCAAGTTGTTCTCCATTATTATCGTATTTGCCTCGACCTTAATGATATAATCTGTATTTATGAGGAAGGATTTATGAACCCTCATAAATTTAGGCCACTTAGAAAATGCTTCAGAAATTTCTTTTAATGTAAGATATGTAGTATATACCCTATTCTGAATGTGTAAATCGATATAGTTTTTTGAGCCTTCAATAGCTATTACTCCAGATGTACATAGTTTAATAAAGTTATTTTTGTTAGCACCTTTTATGTAGAAAAATTCATCGGGTTCTTTAATTCCTTGAATATTCGCTTGAAGTAAAATTTTATTAATAACATTTTTAAATTTTGTTTCATTAAATGGCTTTAACAAAAAGTCATCTGCATTTAATTCAAATGCATTTAAAGCATATTGTGAATGCCCAGTTACGATGACAATGTTTTTTGCTATTTTTCTCATTCTAGGAAAAATATCTAATCCTGAAATTGGCCCCATTTCTATATCCATGAAAAGAATATCAATTTGATTGTTCTTATCAAGTTTATCTAAAGCTTTTAAAGGGTCAACAAAAGTAGAGGTTAGCTCTAAATTTGGAAAAAGTTCGATTAATTCTTCGATGTAATCAATTGTAATTGACTCATCATCGATTATTGAGCATTTATATTTCATTGAGAAAGCGTTTTTTACTTTAAAATCTTAATATACTTCAATTTACTCTTTCGTGTAAGCAGCGAGGTATTTGGTGTAATTCACTCTTAAAGTATCTATTTTAACTGTAATATTAGTTAATTAAATTTTCTTAAACTAATACAAAAAATTATGAAAGCAAACTCATTGAAGAAAAAAATCTTCGCAGCAATTTTTCTAATTGCTGTAATTGGATTGCCATTGCTGTCACACTTCTCAGCTAACCATGGAGGAGCTTATGCCATTGCTGCTAATCATGGCTATGGTAGTGTGGATGGAGCAATTATTGTAGGCACCGCAGTAAATGTAGGGTGGGCATTAGGCCTTTTATGCGGCGTACAATTAGTTGTTGGCCTAGTTGCCGCTGGTTAATTTTATTCTTGGCCTGGGGTTATCCCAGGCCTTTATTATACAATACTTATGAGCTTTACTTATAGACCTTTTCTTTTTTTCTATTTATTTTCCACTCTTGCGATTGCTGGGTGTATTATTTTTTTCAATGATTTATCGATGAATTTCTATTCGGTTTGTATACAATTTTTAGGGATGATTTTAACGGGTTTGTTTTTTAGAAAGTTGCCTAATATTGTAGCCAGAGAAAGTGGCCGAGGTTTTGAAAGAAAATTTTCTGTTTTTTATTTGCTAAATAAAGCGGACAATAAAGAAGCTAAAAATTTGGTGTTTAGTATTTTAGGTGCTACGCTTGTATTGGGTTTTATAAATGCATGGTTAATAATTTTCTGGAAAACTGACATTGATGCCAATCAGAGAAGCCTTTTGTCAACAATCTTCTTTTCTACATTGGGTATTACGCAATTTGGTGGATGGTTTTTCCAAACTGTATTAATATATATGGTTTCAGTTGTCTTAGGTGCCAAGAAGCCTTTCGGATTTTACTTGCGAATAATGGGTATTTCGTATGTCGGATTCATGTTTCTGGCTGCCTTTACTTTACTCTTAAACTACTATTACATTCCAGACCACGTTACATTACAAGACTTCAATAATTTGATACGGTCGAGTCCTGTTTATATAATCGCGGGAAAAAGTGGCGAATTTCTTGTTCTTGCTATGGTGGGAGCTGCTATTGCAAATTATGAGAATTTTACACCCTTGAAAGCTTTGCTGATTGGTTGCATTCCTAGTATCATGCTTTTAGTATTTAACGGACTTTTTGATAAAATACTTTAATGAAGATTTCCAGAAATGTAATTGTTGTAACTGTTGCATTGATAACTTTAATTACTAGTTTTTTGTTTGCCTACAACAGAGGAATTTGCCATGAAAGCAGCAGTTATATAATTAATGTTGACCCTTCTTCATTCATTAAAATATTAATTCAGAACTTGGGATTCTTTCTTTTAATCTTATTGGGTGCCCTTTTCTATAATATATCTAATTTTTTTCTGCTTCTATTTAATGGAAACTTATGGGGTTTAGCTGCTAAGTTTGCAACTTGTAGCCTTGGTTTTTATAATGCAATTATATTAGTTTCCCCTCATATTTTTATTGAAATTTTGTGGATAGGCTTATCTGTTACGTTAAGTTTTAAACTATCCACTATACTTTATCAATTATTCAATGATAAAATAGATGCACATTCGTTTATAACAGAAATAAAAAAGATGAAATATCAATTTTTATTTGCATTTTTACTAGTGATAGTTGGTGTTGTAATCGAAGTTTTTTTATCTCCACTAATTTATAATTCAGTTAGCTTATGACAATTAAATTCATAGTTTGGATTGCCTTAACGGCATTTTTTGCTACCGCAGGTTTTGCAATAGCAAAAACTTTTGGGATTGGTTATGCTTATGCATTTGTATTATTTATAGCACCTGTATGCTATCTGATAAAAAAATACGGCATTTCAAAATTTTCTTTTAAGGCGAATTAAAAACTCCACTTATTAAACTCTTGTGTAAGTTGAACACGAAGGAGTGGAAGAAAATCTCTCTATTCACTTTGAGATAGATAATTCCCCACAGTACAAGATAAAAACAAACGAATTGAGAACCAGATTTTAGTCGCAATCGTATTTATTAATGTCACTATATTTGGACTGATGTTTCTGGTATTTGTTATTCACGATTATTGTAGAGATTAAGAGGGATCTGGTCATATAAGGAGAAGGCCTTTTAGAGGTTAACCGCCCTTCTTGTAAAACAATTTTTTGAATTTATTTTGTTAAATTGCATATATGGATAATAAGATCCCAACATCCGAAGAATTTGCTACCTATAGATCTGTGCAAAAGTATATTGAAGCGAAAATGAAAAAAGATGGTAATCGTTTCAGTGTGCTACAAAAACTAGACTGGCTCATGGCAATTATTACAGGTGTTATAGCCTTCTTATGCTCTTATGGACTAACCATTTTGCTGTTCGGCGGAGAGTTCTGGATTAGAACAGTAAGCAGCGGAATTATGAAATAGCAATCTATATTGAAAATTAACTAAGAATGGTAAGATAAGTAGGTTATAGCTTAATTTAATTACGAAGTAGGCTAAACTAAAACTGATTAAAAAAATCAACATAGACTAATAATTTTATCAATTTCTTAGTGGATGAAATCACCTCCAATTTCACTAACTTCTTCAAGTTATATTAAGATTGTAATTAATCTTGTAAGGAAAACATTACTATAGTTCCAACAATAATGAAAATGCAACTTGCCAGGCTGAACTTCAATTGTTGCCTTGAATACCTCGGCTATACTTTTACTAATTTAATAATTTTTCTATTTGCAAATACTGGGTGAAGTAATAATTTAATTAGCTACACAGCAATTATTATAGAAGATATAAAGTAATATCGATAGGTATTTTCTTATTATAAAGTTTAAATTAAAGTTCCGGAATTCATAGTTTACTCCAACGTTAAGAAAAAATAGTAGAAGAGCAAAAGCTTTAGTTAACATAAAAATAATAGAAGATGCCGTTGTTCGAATAGAGGAGTCTAATGAATTAAAATAAGGAGCCGGCTCTCCAGCCAGCTCCTACATCTACCTATGAAAAATTTTCGATTACTCGAAAATACCTTATTAAAAATGATGAAACATAGGCTTAGAATGAATTCAAAGCATAAAGTTATTAGATATTATTATCATATTTTTCAATGCTGTAAATGTAGGAATTACAGTAGATAATTTTTGATTTTCTAAATATAAATAGTTTTAGTAATATTCTAAATACGTTGTGAAAGTATTATTCTGAATTCGGTGCCTCTTTGGGGGTCAGAGCTTAAAGTAATTTTTCCATTTAATGAACTAACCAACTCCTTCACTAGCTTTAAGCCGAATCCATATCCTTTTTCACCGCTGCTTCCAAATGTTGTCTCGGCTTTTCCATCTAAAATTTGTTGAATTGCTTTTTCTGGCATTCCCTGTCCATTGTCAGATATAATAATTTCCAGCAACTTGTCTTCCAAGATATGTACTATTACAAGTGTTACTGTTACCTTTCCACCATTTGGAGTAAACTTTATAGCATTAGAAATTAGGTTTCCTACGATGGCAAGCAGCTTATTTCTGGGAAATTGAACTGAGTCATTATTAGAATCAACATTAACTATAAACTGTATTCCTTTTGATTTGGCTTGAGGATGATAAAGTGTGAGCAATTTCTCCTTGAATAAAGAAAGGCTAAGTTCAAGGTCATCTACAAGCCTTTTGTTATCCTGAGACAATATTTCATCAGTAAGATCAAGTAGTGATCTTCCACTTTTTTCGATCATCCTGTTGTAGTGCAATAGAGCCTCTACATTAGTCGACCTCCCTTTTTTATTAATTAATTCGGTAAGCCCAATTATGCCAGATAATGGTCCTCTCATATCATGCGCTGCTTGTTTTTTCGAAAGGTCTGCCTCATGAAGACTAGCGTTTAATGACTGAATCTTTTGCATCGATTTGAGTCTTTCTACGACCGTTTGTGCTATGATTTGCAGTATTTCAACTTTTTCTGGAGTTAGTGATTTAACTTCGCTGTCTAAAACACACAAGGTGCCAATGTTAATGCCACTTTCCAACTGTAGAGGAATTCCAATATAGTAGCGAATGCCATCGAGACGCTCCACAAAATCTCTAGAAGTGAAACGTTCATCGATCCTCAAATCTCTAATTTCAAGAGGCATGTCCGACATAATCGCGTATTGGCAGACAGAATTTTCTCGCGGCGTTTGCTTTACTCCCAATCCTAAATCATCTAGCGTCCATTGCGTGTGAGCATCGATGATATTGACTAATGACATTTGTGTACCAGTTACCTTTACAGCTAAACGGGTAAGATCTTCAAATGATACTTCTAAGGCCGTGAAATCAATGTCTAGTTCTGACAGACTAATTAGTCGGTCATATTCATTGGTTGGAAAAACGATAGGTTTATCTGCCATTTTATTTATACGATAAAGATTTAAATGTAAGTCTAAACATATAACTTGCAAACTAATGGTGCTCAAAGCATTTATTTATATGTGTAAATATCAATCAATGTTATAATTATCACAATAAAATAAAAATGTAAGTCATTTAAGATTAGTATTTATATCTTATCAGTAATCCTAGATTAAGCTGCAGCCCATAAGTATTATTGCAATATCCTTGATGGATTATGAAATAAGTTATAGCTTAATATAATAAAATCGCTTATTGGGGGTATAACTTGCTAAAATATTAAAAATTAATTACTGAATCTAAGGCCTCGTCCGCATCTTTGTGAACGAAGTTAGCTTGATAGCCTATTGTGGTGGTAATAGATGAATGCCTATATAGTTTTTGAAGCATTTGAATTGGTATTTTTTCTCCTGCAAGGTTTCCAAATGTATGCCTGGCAATATGCATCGTTAGTTTTTTGGTTAATCCTAAGTCTTCTGAGATAACCGCTAAAGCCTTATTCAGTCTCTTATCAGCATAGGCAATCTTGCGCTGTACGTCATATTTATTATTTAAGTTATCCAAAGCTTTTAACTCAGGAAAAATCAGATCATGCTTTTGTTCATGACTTTTGTACTGTTCAAGTATGGCCAATGCCTTTTCAGGAATTTTCAAAGACCCTGATTTGTCATTTTTTCCCATAGAATAATAATTACGGTCATTTTGGAAATCAGACCACTTAGAGCGCAAAACATCTGAAACTCGCATTCCAGCAAAGTAAAAAGAAAATAACCAAACGTTAAGAGCATGTTTTAAATATGGCCTATCTATTAAATCTAATGCTTCAAAGTTGCTTTGTTCTTCCTTGATTGTATCGGCATCTTTTGTAGGCGCTCCTTTATGCTTCATTTCCCTGCCTAGAGTCAGGGTTGCAATATCTGGCAACGTACTGGCCAATTGTTCCAATCCCTTGCCCTCTTCGGCATTTAATCCAATTTTGTTACTGTCTGGAAACTTGATTGAGATTTTACCTTTACCAAATGGATAATTTTTAATATCGGCAACTTCATTTTTGATGGCTTGATTATAAATTGTGCGTATCACCAAGAGATGGTTTATAATCGTTCTTTCTGAAATAGGTTTTTCATTTCCATTCTTATCTTTTACTTTTCGGTTCGCTTTCAGCCATGCTGTGTATCTTCTAAGTAATGGAACGGTGATTTCACTGAAAGAAATATTTTGATTCTTGTTAAATTCCTTAAAATGATTTATACGTGGCTCGTCTGAACTTATCCTATTATATTTTCCCTCTAACCGGAAATTGTTTAGGTAAGCTTTTGCTTGCTCGTCAAAGGTATTTCCAATAGCTGGTTTTATCTTGCGCTTTACCGAACTTGCTGAATGATCTTTCTTTTGCACTTCAAGATCAATTAGCGTATCTGTAGCCTCGGTACGCTTTGCGAGTATCAACGCATTAAGGCGTTTAGAATTAGGATGTGTTCTCTTCACCTCCTGTGCCTTTGCATCCCATTGGGTTTCGCTTTCAAGTGAATGTCCTAGAAAAATAAATGAAGGAACTCGATTTTTGATAATCCTAAGTGCTAAAGGATAGCTGTTGGTTATCTCCTGTGTTTTTTTATTCGTATGTTTTTTCTTGCGGAGAACTACTTTGATGGACGCCATAAAAAGTATTTTTTGGAAAAGTATTGTTTCGTAACACTACAAAGATAATGAATCCATAACCAAAAATATAATAATTAGGTACAACATAGGTACAACATTTTTGATTTTAACTGATTTTCATTGCAACCTATAATTTCATAAATCCCATTTTAAGCTAAATTAAACAGTATTATGAATTCAAATAATTTCAATGAGCATCACTAAGAAAGAATTCATAACCCTGAGGTCGGCAGTTCGATCCTGCTCCCCGCTACCATAGTGGGCAAATCAAATTTATGTTTGGTTTGCCCCTTTTTTTTGCCCTCAAAAACCTCATTTAAAGTAGCTAGGGCACGCATAGCCTCATTCACCCGAGTAGTTCGATGTTGCGTTCCGTCAAAAATGATATTTTCAGGGTACATCGAACTAATCAGTCTCCGTTTTCCCTCCGAATCTGCATTTAAATAGGATTCGGGAAGATTTATCAGAGCCTTCGTAGCTTTCCTAATCAATTCCGAAATATTAACTTTATCCCTGGTCAGCTCAACCAACTTACATTCAAGCAAAATAATCTTTCGCTCACAATCAGACTTAATTTCACTATATTCTAAGTCAAGAATAACATCATCCAACATCTTATCTCTCGCCTTTATAATCTTCAGACTGAGCTCTTCAATTTGAATCTTAAGCTTACTTATCTCACTGTTATCATCTTTACAGAATCCCTCATATACTTGCTTAAGAATAATGCCATAAGTCTCGGCGAATACAGGATCAATTGTAAACCTTTCAAGTTCTTTAACAAACAGCTTATTGACCGTATCAGCATTAAAACGTACACCGCATTTAGAAAAGCAATGATAATAGTGGTAATATTGCTTACAGCCCTTAGAAGCACTCCCAGAAAGCTTGTACCCACACTTAGGGCAAATCAAGAATCCCCTCAATGGCAACATGTCCATTGATACAATAGTAGTTCTCCGCTTTTTATTTCTTCCCTCCAAAACTGCCATTGCTTTATAAAATACAGCTTCAGAAACTATAGGTTCATGTTGTCCTTTAACTAAATGGGCTTCTTCGTCTTTATATCTAGCTATGGTAATCTTGCCGCAATAAATAGGATTTCTAATAATTTGCCAGAAGTTCTTCCTCCCTGACTTGAGGCCTTTCTTGCTGGCTTCCCGCCAGACCTGATCTATATACCACTTGCCAGTTGCCAATTCTTCATATACCCACCTCATTATAGAGGCTTGTGGCTCTAATGGACAGATATATTTTTTACCGTCTTCAGTTATTTTGTTTATATACCCAACTGGAGCCGATCCCATCCATCGTCCCTCTTTTCTAGCTCTCCTCATTCCGTGAAACGTATTAAGTGCTCTACGATCATTCTCGACTTCTGGTGCCGCTAAATAAAAGGCAAGCATCATCTTGTTTTCAGGTATGGAGATATCTAAAGGCTGCTCTATAGCTTGTGGCTCCACGCCAAGCTCCGCAAGGATTTTGATCATTTGGTAAGCGTCACCAGCATTCCTACTAAATCGGTCCCACTTTGTAAAAAGAACCAAATCCGACTGACCACGTTTTTTCTTGAGATCAGCCAGTAGCTTTTGCCATGCAGGTCTAACAAAAGTTTTCGCAGAATGGTCTTCAAAAACAACTTTCCTAACCTTTATATCCTTGGTAAAACAATATCGCTGCAGGACCTCCTCTTGATTTCTCTGTGAATACCCCTTATCTGCCTGTTCATCAGTACTTACCCTGATATATAAATCTGCTGTAATCATCTTTTGAATGCTTGTTTAAGTTCCAAAATAGCTAAAATATATAGCAAATCCAAGACTTCTTTCGCATGATTAACAGATAGTTTTACACCATTTTTCCCAAGCATTTCAATAAGTTTTTCGGGGGACATTCGCTGCATCGGAAGATTTCTCATAAATATTAGATAAGCCGAAAATTAAATACAAACTGAGAGATGAATTGTATATCCCGTTAGGGATACCGTACGATTTTTGTAGTGCGACCTTAGACCATGATAAGTAATTGATTTGGATCAAGAGAACTATTGCAAGGCTTTGAAAGGAAGTCTTTAAATGATTCTAGTCGGAACGACAGGCCAAAAATGAGCCAGAGGTGTTTTCTTTATATATTTTCATTATACCAAATTCTACTTACCAAGAATTCTAATGTAAGCATACGACCAACCCATCTTTTTTTATCAGATAATTTTTAGACAGTTGTTTTAGCCCAATTGTTTGGCATAAGTTCTTGAAGCTTATTTGCTTTGTGC
>NZ_JBHSBY010000088.1:0-9725 GCF_042650905.1 Pedobacter jamesrossensis
CAATGATTTAACATGGTTAAAAATACGAAAAATAATCCGTATATGGTTGATATTCAGTGTGTTACATCTTATTTATTTAATGATAAATGTGTGTAAGGATTAGCTCTTAAAGGAGAGGGACAGTGCTACCATTTGCCAAAGTACAAACTTTAATCGGGTGAGGTTAAAACAACGTTAGGCTATTCTTGCTTGTATAATTTTGCCAAAGATTCGCAGATTTCTAATCTATTTGCTATATAATCTGCGAATCTGTGGCTGTATTTTAAATTCGGGCAATAATATAAATTGCATCGTCATGCTGAATTTATTTCAGCATCTTTCTTGCTATTAAGGCCTAATCTTAACCTTATTTGTTCTTATATTCCTTATATGGTAAATGACTAATCACAATGCGGAACGGTGTATGTCCAGGTTTCTGATTCCCCGTTTGGAACGATGTAACCATTTCCTCTGGCATTTTCAAACCATAATTTACCACGAAGTTTCTCTCTTGTTCCAATTTCATTCATAGTTGCGCTATCGTACAAGCGACCATTAATCATCACATATTTAATCTTTTCCGAGTTGCGAATATCATCAAGTGGATTAGCATCCATAATAACCATATCAGCTAACTTTCCAACTTCTAACGAACCAATTTCTTTATTCATACCCAAATAGCTTGCACCATTTAAAGTAGCGTTTCTAATTGCTTGTAGTGGTGTAAAACCGCCCTGAACGAACATCCACAATTCCCAATGGGCACCTAAACCCTGAATTTGACCGTGAGCGCCTAAGTTTACCTTTGTTCCACCATCTGCAATTTGTTTAGCTACTTTGGCTATATCAATGTGATTGTAATCGCTATATTCAGAAGTTGTCCTGCGTCTAGCTCTCGAATCTATAATCGAGCGAGGAGTGTAAGTCATTAACTTTTCATTTTCCCAAACGTTTGTTCTATCATACCAGTAATTTTCGCCCCATTGTCCGCCATAAGCAACGATCAAAGTAGGGGTGTAAGCCACTTCCGTATTGTTCCAAAGTGTAGTTACATCTTTATAAACTGGTAAAACCGGGATGCTATGCTCAATTCCGGTATGGCCATCAACAATCATATTCATGTTATGAAAAAACGTTGAACCTCCTTCTGGCACAACTTCCATTTTCAGTTGACGAGCTGCCTCTAAAATTTGTTGGCGTTGCTCTCTACGAGGTTGATTATAAGATTTTACAGAAAATGCACCAACCGCCTGTAATCTTTTAAGATTTGCCAAAGCATCATCCAAACTATTAATTACAACCTTAAAATCGCCATCTGCACCATATAAAATACTGCCTGTTGAGTAAACTCTTGGCCCAATCATTCTACCTGCTTTAAGCATTTCGCTCTGACTAAAAACCATCTCTGTATTACTCGATGGATCGTGAGAAGTGGTTACTCCAAAAGCCAGGTTAGCCATATAGCTCCAATCGCTTTGCGGCGAAATTCCATCAGGGCTTGTTCGTAAATGTGCATGCACATCCACAATACCTGGCATAATGGTTTTGCCGTTCACATCAATCACTTTTGCATTTGCAGGAATAATCACTGCATCAGCTTTGCCTATTGCAGTAATTTTATTCCCATCAGTTAAAATAGTTCCATTTTCAATTACTTCATCACCTTTCATCGAGATAATTCTCGCACCTTTTAACGCCAGAATTCCAGTTGGTGCATCCGATTTTAAAACCAGATTAACATCAATTGAAGTCGCCTGAGTTTTTGGTGTGCTGCCATCAAAATTAAAGGCGCTATTTACATCAATAGTAAAATATTTTGGTCCTAATGTCCAGTGAAGATTTTTACTATCGGCACTCCATTGAATATATGTACCACCATCTGTTGTTACTTTTGCAACAGGAATCGATTTGTTTCCAGCTGAGGCATCTTGTGCAACACCAACATTAATCATTGGTGTGATATAAACATTAAAAAGTTCATTAAAGGCCACCCACTTATTATCAGGACTGATTACGAACTGATTTGCATATTGCGAAGTAAAGTGTGTTCTTTCATTCGCTCCATTCAAATCAATACTTTTTAATGCCTTTTTGCCATCTGCATAACTTTGGAAGTAAATCCTGGTATCGCTATTATTAAACTGTGGGCGAATTCCATTTTCTGAAATCAATGTTTTTGCTCCACCATTTGCAGCCATCGTAAAAATTCCTGTTCCACGACCATAATTGTAGCCTAAAACATCATTTCCACTTCCTTTTCTGAAAACGATTTTATCGCCTTTGGTAGAATATTGTGGTGAATAATAAAACCCTTTTTCATCACTTAATGTTATCGTTTTGCCTGATTTTAAATCGGTTCTTTTTATTGCTCCGCGAAGTTCGTCGCTCCACGTGGTGTAAACTACAAATTTCCCGTCTGGACTAAATGCTGGCTCGAATTCAAAATCTAATCCATTTGTTAAACGCTCTGTGGTTCCATTTGGTAATTCTTGCTTGTAAAGATAGCCAGCAGCATTAAAAACGATTGTTTTGCCATCTGGTGATGTAGTTAATTGTCGCAACATTTTAGCGGAGAATTCATTGTTGAATACTTGCTGTTCGAAATGTAAAGCTTGCTGAACAGTTTGAACCGTATTGGCCTGAAATGGAATAGTAGAGTTAATTAATGTGACAATCTCAGTTTTCCTGATTTTTCCTTTTGCATAAAACACTAAACTTTTGCTATCGGGTGTCCAGGCAAAATTTGGGTAAACACCAAAAATAGCCCAGGTTTCTTGCTGGTCATGAGATAAATCTTCGTTAACTGGCCATTCTTCGCCTGTTTTAATATTTTGAACATAAAGCGTAGATTTTAAACGAACACGTTTTACAAAAGCAATTAAATTGCCATCTGGCGAAACCTGCGGACGGCAAGCACCACCTTGCTCGTTAATTAAAGTAGTTAATTTTCCGGTTGTTAGATCTAGTTGACGGATAGCATAAATGGTTCCATTTGGATCTTTACTGTATTCGAAATTCGGGCCCGGCGTTACATCTTCACTAAAGTAAACGTATTTTCCATCGGGTGAAACATTGGGTTCACCGGCATCTTGCTGGTCGTTTTTACGTTTTGTTAATTGTACACCATCACCACCGTTTATATTGTACATCCACATTTCACCTGCACCTAACGAGCGGCTGGCGGTAAAGTGTTTACGAGCCACAACATATTCGCTATTAGGCATCCAAGTTGCATTATTTAAAAGTCTGAACGACTCTTTGGTAACTTGCTTTTTATTCGAGCCATCGCGACCCATAATCCAGATATTATCGCCACCGCTTTTATCGCTTGTGTAAGAAATATACTTCCCATTTGGACTAAATCTTGGCTGTACATCGTAGGCAATGCCTCCACTAATTAATTTTGCCTGACCACCAGAAATTGGCATCACATAAATATCACCTAATAAATCAAAAACAATTTCCTGCCCATCAGGACTCACATCCAGATTCATCCATGTTCCCTCATCTGTATTTAAAGTGAAGTTTTTGGTTGTTCCCATGAATTTTTCTACATCCCATTTTTTCTCCTGGGCATTTGTAGCGAAAAAAAGAAGTGAGAGTGCAGATAGAAAGTAGAGTTTTTTCATTTGATATATTGTATTTATCTGAATTATTAAGATTTTTTGAGTGGATTTTAACTTTACAAATTGTTTCTGTTCTAAACGAAACGAAATTTGTGTAAATCAATAGAACTATTCGCAAATTCCATTTCTGCTTTTCTTAAATCATAACTTGTTTGTAATCTGAGCCATAAGCTTGCATTGCCACCAAAAACCTTTTCTATTCTAATAGCCATATTCGGGGTGATTGAAGCTTTGCAGTTTAAAATATTAGATAGCGTTGGTCGTGTAACCTTTAATAGCTCAGCGGCTTTAATAACCGTTAAATTATTTACTTTGATTATCTCTTCTCTTAAAATTTCTCCTGGATGTGTATTTTCTTTTATTCCTCTTTCCATTTTTTTTGTATTTAAAACAAAATTTTTAATGTGTATCTTCCAAACTTAAATCGTATGCATTTCCATTTTCAAAACGAAAAATTATCCTATAATTTCCTGTAACATCTAAGCTCCAGTAATTTTTTAAATCACCTTTCAGCGGGTGGATTCTCAAATTTCTAAATGGCTCAAAGTCTTTCGGTACAAAATTAGCGTCATTTATTAAGTCTAGTATGAATCTGATTTTAGGCAACATATCAGGTCTTATCTTACTTTCATCACCTTTAGTCCAATAAGTTTTCAATCCTTTATGGGCAATTGTCTTTATCATACATTTGGTTTGATAGCTGTAAAGTTACGCATTACGATAATTTTAAGCAAATTGTTTTATTATTCATCATACTTATTATGTTTGGTTCCACATAAATTTTATAGTTTTGGTACGCCTGATTTATGACAGCAATAGAGATTTTACAAAAATATTGGGGTTACCCAGCTTTCCGACCGTTACAGCAAGATATTATCAACTCGGTTTTGGAGGGAAAAGATAGCTTGGCACTTTTGCCAACTGGCGGAGGTAAATCTGTTTGTTTTCAGGTTCCCGCTTTGGTAAAAGATGGAATTTGCATAGTCGTTTCTCCCTTAATTGCCTTGATGAAAGACCAGGTAGAAAATCTTAAATCGAAAGGAATTGAGGCGATAGCCATTTACGCAGGGATGGGTAAGCGTGAAATTGATATCCTGTTAGATAACTGCATTTACGGCAAAATTAAATTCCTGTATTTATCTCCCGAAAGATTGTTATCCGATTTAGTTCGGGTACGGATTTCTTACATGAATGTTAACTTAATCGCTGTTGATGAAGCACATTGTATTTCGCAATGGGGTTATGATTTTCGTCCGCCTTACCAGCAAATAGCAAAGCTAAGGGAAATTCATCCTGATGTGCCTGTCTTAGCACTTACAGCAACCGCAACCGAATTTGTTCGAAGAGATATTGTAGATAAGCTGGAGATGACCAACCCGCAGATTTTTGTTAAAAGTTTTGCGAGAGATAATTTAAGCTATGTAGTTTTTAATAAGGAAGATAAGTATAAAAAACTAATAGAAATTTGTAAAAATGTGAAAGGAACTGGCTTGGTTTATGTTCGAAACAGAAGGGAAACTGCAGAGGTTTCTAATTTCTTAAACCGCAACCATATAAAAGCCGATTTTTACCATGCAGGTTTAGAACGCGATGTTCGTTTTCAAAAACAAGAAGATTGGAAATTGAACAAAATTCGCATTATGGTTGCCACAAATGCATTCGGGATGGGTATTGATAAGGCTGATGTTAGAACCGTTGTACATTTAGATTTACCCGAAAGTTTAGAAGCTTATTATCAGGAAGCAGGTAGAGCCGGACGTGACGAAAAACGGAGTTACGCCGTTCTATTGGCTAATCGGTCTGATATTTCAAGTCTTGAATCTCGTTATATCGATAGCTTTCCATCGCCGGAAGAAATTAGAAAAGTTTATCATTACCTCGGAAACTACTTCCAATTGGCTTTTGGAGCTGGAGAGGGTTTGACCTTTACATTTGATATAGCTGATTTTTGTAAGCGTTTTAATATTAGCGTATTAAAAACGATTTCTGCCTTAAAATTTTTAGAACACGATGGTTATATTACGCTGTCAGAAAGTGTTTTTCTTCCGTCGCGGATGATGTTTATTGCCAGCCATGAAGATATTTACCGTTTTCAAATTGAAAACAGAGCTTACGACAGCATTATTAAAACCATTTTACGTTCTCATGGAGGTGCTTTTGATGGTTTTGTTAAAATTAATGAGGCAGATTTAGCTAAGAAAACGGGGCAATCTTTCAAAGAAATCATCGCTCTGCTAAATAAATTGCAGTCAATAGAATTATTAACTTATCTCCAACAAACCGACCAACCACAATTGCAATATGTACGGCGACGTATAGATATGGATCATTTTGATTTGGATGTAAAATACCTCGAATTGCGTAAAGAAATTCTGCTTAAACAAGTTAATGCGGTAATTGCTTATGCATCAACAAATGTGTGTAGAAGTATTCAATTATTATCATATTTTGATGAACACAACGCTTCTAAATGTGGCGTTTGCGATGTTTGCTTAGCAGAAAAACGAGCAGAGCTTAAAAGTCATGGCAACGATGAAATCGATTTTGAAATTATTTCCTTACTTCAGCAGCAACCCTTGAGTTTAGATGATTTAGTAACAAGTATTAAAAACGGCACTGAAAATGAGCGTATCGATGCAATCAGAGAATTATTAGATGCTGGCAAGATTAAAACTGATGGAAAGAAGTATTATCTTTAGCTGTGAAAAAAGTAATCGTTTAACTGTTTATTTGGTTAAAGGGTACTTAACTTTAAAACACTCTGTAAAATACAAATGATAGAAAAAAATAATAAGAAAACCATCCGTTCCTGGGCTTTCTTCGATTGGGCTAACTCTGCCTATAACTTAGTAATTACCTCTACAATTTTCCCTGCATATTACACCATCATTACCACAACCAAAGAACATGGCGATAAGGTTACTTTTTTCGGAAAAACATTCGTAAATACGTCTCTTTCTAATTATGCCTTATCTTTTGCTTATTTAATTATGGCTTTGACTTTACCAATTCTATCCTCAATTGCAGATAGGAGGGGCAATAAGAAATCATTTATGAAGTTTTTTACCTACATAGGTGGTTTAGCGTGTATGGCTCTTTATTTTTTCAAGTTAGATACGCTCGAAATGAGCATAATCTTCTTTTCCATAGCAGCAATGGGATACATTGGAGGTGTTTTATTCAGTAATTCTTATTTACCTGAAATTGCAACCGAAGAACATCAGGATCGGGTTAGTGCGCAGGGTTTTTCTTACGGATATATTGGTTCTGTACTGCTTCAGTTAATTTGTTTCTTATTTGTACTAAAGCCAGAATGGTTTGGTATTGTTGATGCATCTTTCCCGCCAAGATTATCATTTTTATTAGTAGGTATCTGGTGGATTGCATTTTCACAAATTCCATTTTCAGTTCTTCCCAACGGGAAACCGCAAACAGATAAAGTCAAAACCAATATAATAAAAGATGGTTTTAGTGAATTAACCAAAGTTTGGAATCAGTTAAAGCAAATCAAAAAGCTAAAAGGATTTTTAATTTCTTTCTTTTTCTATTCAATGGGGGTACAAACCATTATGCTTGCTGCAGCTGGTTTTGCAGAGAAGACATTGAAATTAGGTACTGCAAAATTGATAGCCGTTATCCTAATTATTCAGTTGGTAGCTATTCCAGGTGCAATGCTTATGTCTTATTTATCTAAAAAATTAGGGAATGTAAACATCTTAATAACAGTTGTAGTGGTTTGGATTGGTTGCTGCATCTATGGTTATTATATCACAAATGAGTATCAATTTTATTCCTTAGCTGCAATTGTAGGTTTAATTATGGGGGGAATTCAATCATTATCTCGTTCAACTTATTCTAAATACTTACCATCGAACACACCAGATACAACATCTTTCTTCAGTTTTTACGATGTTACCGAGAAATTAGCCATTGTAATTGGTTTATTCAGTTTTGCATACATAGAAGATTTAACCGGAAATATTCGTTATTCAATTATCGCTTTGGCATCATTTTTTATAGTTGGATTAATCTTTTTGGTAATCTTGAGAAAAATCGAGAACAAAGAATTGGTAAAATTGTAAGTTTGTAGCTCGAATTGTAATTATAATAGATGAAAGTAGAATTGTTTGTTCCCTGTTTTGTAGATCAATTATATCCTGAAACCGCTTTTAATACCTTAAGATTATTAGAAAAATCGGGCTGTAAAGTAGAATACAACTCAAAGCAAACCTGTTGTGGTCAGCCTGCATATAACGCTGGTTATTGGGATGAGGCAAAAGAAGTTGGTACAAAGTTCTTAAATGATTTTACCGAAAATACTTATGTTGTAGCGCCATCAGCATCTTGCGTGGGCATGATAAAAAGTGGTTACAACGATTTATTCACTAATACAATCGTTCACAATAAATGCCGAAGTTTACAATCTAATATTTGGGAACTTTCCGATTTTTTAATCAATGTGGCTAAGAAAGATTATTTCGGAGCTGAATTAGAGGGCAAAGCTGTTTATCACGATTCTTGCAGTGCTCTACGCGAATGTAAAATCAAAGATGAACCTCGCCAGCTTTTATCAAAAGTACATGGTTTAGAAATGCTCGAAATGGCCGATACAGATATGTGCTGTGGTTTTGGGGGAACTTTCGCGGTTAAATTCGATGCAATTTCATCTGCAATGGCCGAACAAAAAGTTAACCATGCTTTGGATCAAAATGCCGATTACATCATTTCTACAGATTTATCGTGTCTATTACATCTTCAAGGTTACATCGATAAAAATAACCTGCCAATTAAAACAATGCACATTGCCGATGTTTTATGTAACGGCTGGTTAGAAAGTACAGAATATTAACAAATATATTACTTCTGATTATTAATGATTTAACACTTTTTAACACGCTTTACGTTAAATCTAAAATACCTTTGTTAAACCTTTTTAAGGTTTACCCATCTAAAAGAAACAAAACATAAAACAATGAAACCATAATGGTTTAGTAAAACTAATTTTAAAATAAAACCATGATAGCTTCATCACCTTTAAAAAATTAAATATAAATAAGATGAAAAAAATAATTTTCGCTTTATTTGGAGTTTTATCTATTGCATCGGTAGCAAATGCGCAAAAGAAAACTTCAGGAGCAATACAATTTGAAACTACTATCGATCCGGCTGCTATGATGGCTGCAAGTGGTGTTAAAATTCCTGAGCAAATGGCTGCAAGAATGCCATCATCAAGTAAATCGAACTTTGAACTATTATTTAATGCAACCAATGCAAGCTACATGCCTGTAGAAGAAACAGAAGATAGTAATGGAGCTGGCGGCGGCGGAGGAATGGGACGTATGATGAGAGGATTTGGTGGTGCTGGTGGTAACAGAGAATATTATTACACTTTTGCAGATAAAAAATTAGTTGAGGTTTTTGACCTTAGCGATACAACATATGTAATGCAAAGCAGCTTAAAATTAAATACAAGTGCTGGTTTGGGTTTTGGCGGTGGAATGGGTAGAAATAACCCAAATGATACAACTAAGCCAAAACCAGTTGTTCCTCCAAAAATTGAAGTTGTTAAAACTGATGCTACTAAGCAAATTGCTGGCCTAACTTGCCACGAGGCTATTGTAAAATCTACCAGGTCTATGAAAATTTTAGATATGGATAAAGATGTGACAGAAGAAACTCATATTTGGTATACAAACGATTTAGGTTTTGATTTCTCTCCAAACCCTAACCTGTGGACAGAAGGAACTGTTTTAGCGATAGAGGGTAGAGGAACTAGTACTATTGCTAAAAGCATTGAATACAGAAATGTAAGCATTAAAGATGTAACTGCTCCTAAAAAAGCAACTCCAATTACCGAGGCTGAGTATAAAGTTAAAATGGAAAACATGATGAAACGTTTTAGAGGTAATGGAAACGGCAGACCAGGCGGTGCCGTTGTAGTTAGAGGTTTTGGCGGATAATTAAATTCATAAATAAAATATTTTTTAAGCCTGTTCAATATCTGAGCAGGCTTTCTTGTTGTGCGCCATGCATGGTGATAAACTAGACGGTGCAAGTCCGTTATGGGGGTATGTAATCGCCAACCATTAGCTTACGGCAAGGGTGTCCATCGTGAGGTGG
>NZ_JBHSBY010000089.1:0-10270 GCF_042650905.1 Pedobacter jamesrossensis
CAAACAAGCTTAAATTAACCTTCTCTCAGAAAACACAAAGCCCCGACAAATTGCCGGGGTTTTATGTTTTCTCTCCTGTCTCGGAACAATAAATTTATAAAATCTTTAATGTATATGCAAATATTACAGAATAAAATTTTTAATTAGATAAAAAATTAATATGCTAACATAGAAAAATTATCAATTTTACAAATTATAATTTGTTTTAAAAGGTTTCGTTTTTTAACTAAGCACTTTCGATTATTTTCTTACCATTATGTATCGCTTCTCAAAACCCCTTAATACATTAATAATTGCTTTCTTTGAAGAAATTTAAATTCCCGATAAAACAATTTTCTTTTCATTAAAAATAAGGACACTAAAAAAGCCCCAAACTAGGTTTGAGGCTCAAGATTCCAAATTTCTTTGGAATGCACAGTATAACTTTTAAACCGTTTCTTCTGATATGAATTTAGCAGAAGCAAAATCGCGGTTCATACGAGCAATATTTTCTAAAGAAATTCCTTTAGGGCATTCAGCTTCACAAGCACCGGTATTGGTACAATTACCAAAACCTTCAGCATCCATTTGTGCTACCATACTTTGTACACGACGATAACGCTCTGGCTGGCCTTGAGGTAATAATGCCAATTGTGAAATTTTAGCAGATACAAATAGCATCGCAGACGCATTTTTACAAGTTGCAACACAAGCACCACAACCAATACAAGCAGCGGCTTCGAAAGCAGCATCAGCCTGCATTTTAGGTATAGGAAGGTTATTCGCATCTTGTGCATTACCCGTATTTACTGAAATAAAACCACCAGCGGCAATAACTCTGTCAAATGCTGATCTGTCTACAGTTAAATCTTTAACCACGGGAAAAGCAGCTGCCCTCCAAGGCTCAACCACGATAGTATCACCATCTTTGAAAGAGCGCATGTGTAACTGACATGTAGTAACTAAATCTTTCGGACCATGAGGGCGACCGTTGATAAACATTGAACACATACCGCAAATACCTTCGCGACAATCGTGGTCAAATACAACTGGTTCATCACCTTTGGTAATAAGATCTTCGTTTAACACATCAAACATCTCCAAAAAAGACATATCTGGCGAAATACCGGATAATTTATAATCAACCAAAGCACCTTTGGTGTTGTTATTTTTCTGACGCCAAACTTTTAGCGTTAAGTTCATATTTCCTGTACTCATGATATTGAGATTTTAAGTATCAAGTAGTTAATATCGAGTATCAAGATAAATTTTCTAGGTCTTGATACTCGATACACAAATCTTGATACTATTTATAACTTCTTTGTGCTACTTTAATATTTTCAAACTTCAATTCTTCTTTATGAAGCTCGAAGTTTACGCCTTCTTTAAATTCCCAGGCAGCTACGTATGCGTAGTTTTCATCATCGCGTAAAGCTTCTCCTTCTTCAGTTTGATACTCTTCACGGAAGTGACCTCCACAACTTTCATTACGATTTAATGCATCAATACACATCAACTCACCTAATTCAATAAAGTCGGCTACGCGACCAGCTTTTTCTAATTCTGTGTTTAACTCATCGGCAGTTCCAGGAACTCGAACATTGCTCCAAAACTCAGCACGTAAAGCCCTGATTTCTGCAATGGCTTCGTTCAATCCTTTTTCGTTACGAGCCATTCCACATTTTTCCCACATAATGTGGCCCAAACGTTTGTGGAAATGATCTACCGATTTAGTTCCTTTAATGTCAATTAACGTATTTAAAATACCCTTTGCTCTTTCTTCAGCCTCAACAAACGCAGGGTGGTCTGTCGGAATTGCTTTAACAGAAATTTCTTTCGATAAATAAGCTCCAATTGTATAAGGTAATACGAAGTAACCATCTGCCAAACCCTGCATTAATGCAGATGCACCTAAACGGTTAGCGCCATGATCAGAGAAGTTAGCTTCACCAGTACAATATAAACCTTCAACACTAGTCATTAGGTTATAATCAACCCAAAGCCCACCCATTGTATAGTGAACCGCCGGATAAATACGCATTGGTGTTTCGTAAGGATTTTCACCAGTAATCTGTGCATACATATCGAACAGGTTACCATACTTTTCCTTAATTACGTCTGTACCCAAGCGCATACAAGTTTCTTTATCAGGATTTTGTATACCAGCTTTGGAAGCTTCTATTCTACCGTAACGTTCTGTATTTGCTTTAAAATCTAGGTAAACGGCTAATTTAGAAGCACCTACACCATAACCGGCATCACAACGCTCCTTTGCAGCTCTCGATGCCACATCACGAGGAACAAGGTTACCAAAAGCAGGGTAACGACGCTCTAAATAATAATCTCTTTCATCTTCAGGAATTTCCGAAGCTTTACGGTTATCATCTTTCTTTTTAGGAACCCAGATACGTCCATCGTTACGTAACGACTCAGACATTAAGGTTAATTTAGATTGATGATCGCCAGAAACCGGAATACAAGTTGGGTGAATTTGAGTGTAGCATGGATTTGCAAAATAAGCACCTTGTTTGTGTGCTTTCCAAGCTGCGGTTACATTACTTCCCATCGCATTGGTAGAAAGATAGAACACGTTTCCGTAACCACCTGTACCCAATACCACAGCATGACCGAAGTGACGCTCAATTTCCCCTGTAATTAGGTTACGGGCAATAATACCACGAGCTTTACCATCGATTTTAACAACCTCAAGCATTTCGTGGCGGGTGTACATTTCTACTTTGCCCATACCAATTTGGCGTTCTAAAGCAGAATAAGCACCTAATAATAACTGCTGACCGGTTTGACCAGCAGCATAAAAAGTTCGCTGAACTTGTGTACCACCGAATGAACGGTTATCTAACAAGCCACCATATTCGCGAGCCAAAGGAACACCCTGAGCAACACATTGATCTATAATATTAGCACTTACCTCTGCTAAACGATGCACATTGGCTTCGCGGGCACGGTAATCGCCACCTTTAATCGTATCGTAGAATAAACGATAAGTACTATCGCCATCATTTTGATAGTTTTTTGCTGCATTGATACCACCTTGCGCAGCAATTGAGTGTGCTCTACGAGGCGAATCCTGAAAACAAAAACACTTAACTTTATAACCCATTTCGGCTAAGGTAGCTGCTGCCGAAGCACCTGCTAAACCAGAACCTACAATAATTACCTCAATAGTTCTCTTGTTCGATGGGTTAACCAAAGGCACAGAAGACTTGAATTTAGTCCATTTGCTGGTTAATTCGCCTTCTGGAATATTTGAATTAATATCTGACATATCTCTTTTGTGCTAAAAATTATTGAATAAGACCGAAATGAACTGCAATCGGCATTGCTGCAAATAGAATC
Organism: Pedobacter jamesrossensis; assembly: GCF_042650905.1. Taxonomy (NCBI): domain Bacteria; kingdom Pseudomonadati; phylum Bacteroidota; class Sphingobacteriia; order Sphingobacteriales; family Sphingobacteriaceae; genus Pedobacter; species Pedobacter jamesrossensis. The sequence continues at coordinate 3,337 of NZ_JBHSBY010000089.1, forward strand.
GAAATAATAATCGAGTACCAAACGCCAGCACCTTTAATTATGCCGTTATACTTGGAGTGGTTCCATCCTAATGTTTGGAAAGCAGAAGCAAAGCCATGCAACAAGTGATAACATAAAGAGAACATTGCTAAAATATAAACTGCAACTCTAACAGGGTCTTGAAATTTATCTTTCATTACCGCAAATAAATCTTCGTGTCCATTAGCGTCAACTGTCGGAATTCCTGTAAAACGAGAAACTACCCAAAAATCTTTTAGGTGAACAACCAAAAAAATCAATAACAAAGTACCAAGTAAGCCCATTGAACGGCTATACCATTTACTGTTTGCTTTGCCATTGTTAACTGCATATTTTACTGGTCTTGCTTTTTGATTTTGCAAGGTTAATCTTAACGCCTGAAAAATATGGGCAAGCAAACCAATAAATAAAACAATCTCACCAGCTCGGATGATCCAGTTGGTAGCCATAAAATGTGCGCCAACGTTAAAGGTTAAACCACCATCGTTAATAAAAATTAAAGCGTTTATACCGCAGTGCACAATTAAAAAGAGTATCAGGAACAAACCTGTAACACCCATGATGAATTTCTTCCCTATTGATGAAGAAAAAGCATTTCCGAAACCGCTCATTTGATTAGGATTTATATCTAAATTTCTTGCAAAAGTATTTAATTATGAGTTTAATTTATAAACGATTATGACAAAACCGCGATAAAACATTTATTTAGAACCATTCTAAAGCATAAACGTAATAAATCGAAACGTTTTGGGCTATTAATACCTTATTTGCAGCAGGAATTGAATTTCATATTTGATTTTTGTGATTGAAATTTTGCATTATCAAACTAAAAGCAAAGATTCCATCCGGACCTCAAAAGAGTTATAAGCTTAAAAATCAATAATTAAAAAAACAACCAAATCTAAAAAAATCAACTAAGGTTTTCGTTATATTGCGTTATCAATTAAATTATATGAAAAAACTGCTCTACTTTTCTGCATTTCTGATTTTGATTATTTCTGGATGCAAGCCCTCAACAGCACGATTCCGTGTAAGCACTAAAAACTTTAAGCCAAACTCAGTTATGAGTATTTACAGTACTGCAACTGGAGAAACCTATAAGATTGAGAACATCACCAACAACTATCAGAAATTCACTATAAACATGCCAAACGAAGGCTATGCTGTATTTCGGGTAGAAACCAAGAACAAAGACACTGAACACTGGTTCTATTTAGACAATGGAGATTTTGAATTAAATCTTGATGGAAATGATATGGACTCCTTCCCATTTGAATCTAGCCCATCAGAAAAAGGTCAAGAATTTATCGAATACTATAAAATTAAAGAGACCATCAGTAAAAATGTTGCAGATAGTTTAAGCCTTGCGCAAACAGAAATGGATAATTCTACAAGAGAAAATGTGGAAGAAAAGGCAAAAAACCTGAATAAATGGATGGAGAAATATGAAAAACTACAGTTCAGTATTATCAGAACATTCCATCAAAAATTTCCAAATTCATTAAATACAATATTTATACTCGACCAACTTGGCTTAGTAAATACTTACACAGAAACCTATGTTAATCTATTTAATTCATTAAGCAACGATTTAAAAGAAAGCAAAGCTGGAAAAGATTTACTGGCTCAGATTACAAGATCTAGCCGGATGATGGCTGGAAGCCAAATGCCTAATATTGAAGGCGAAAATCCGCTTGGAGCTTCTTTTAATAAAAAAATACTGAAGAAGGTTAATCTAGTTATTGTTTGGACATCTTATAACACCAAAAGCAGAGACAACAGTAAGTTTTTAACCTCTCTGTACAAAGAGTACAAAGATAAAGATGTAGAATTTATAGGTGTTTCTTTAGATACCAAAAGAAACTGGTGGGTTAATGTAATTAAAGAAGACAAACTTGATTGGCCACAATTCTCTGATTTGAAAGGGGCAAAATCTCCCAATGCTAAAAATTTAAGCGATTACAATATTCCTTATTTCTTTATAATAGATAAAGAAGGGAAAGTTCTAATGAATAACGATTTAACAACTAGCTTCATCAATGATGAAATAAGAAAAAGACTTCAGTAAAAAATCAATAAACAAAAAAGTCCCGATTTGCATCGGGACTTTTTACGATTTATGTGTTCGAGTTTTCTTAAGCTACTTTTACATTTACCGCGTTTAAGCCTTTTCTACCTTCTTCTACATCGTAGTTTACGGTATCATTCTCGCGAATGTTATCGATTAAGCCTGAAGCATGAACAAAAATTTCGGCGTCGCCATTAGATGGAGTGATAAATCCGAAACCTTTAGTTTCATTAAAAAATTTTACTGTTCCTTGTTGCATTATATTGTATTTTAATTTGTTTCAAAGATATGGTTAAATACCTATAAATCAATTTTTTATTTTAAAACCCTAAATTATTCTTAAATATATTGATTTATTGACTGTTAAGCGCCATTTAGATGAACGATTTAGCACATCGGCGCTCGATTTATTACTTTGCTTTATAAGCAAAGTGCTCTCAAAACTGCCTTTACCTCTGCTCTTCTGCACAAAAACATAAGCCATCCTAGGATTTGGTTTCCATCATAATCAGGGGATATGCACCAACACTTTTGCAAAAAATTTAAATTCAGAGGCATACTGTTTTTAAAGATACCATTCGATATTACCTAATATTTTTAGTCTACTCGAAAGAAAACAGCTAATTATTGTAAACCGATTCCTCTATTTGCTCGTAATTAACAATAAGCTCATCAGTCATTTTCACCATAAAAGTTTCATTGAAATTCCCTTTTATATCGTAGCTTAAAATCAATAAATCGCCAACAATTTCGTGCAAAACCAATTTCGTGCTGGTGTAGGTTATATAAACAACGTGCCCAGCTTTATTTAATAAATCAGAAGCGTAAATATTCAATTCTGCCAAATCAAATAAGATTGATTTCCCATCTAAATCGCTTAAAATTGGAATCTTATTTTCTTGTGCAATTAGTGTATTTAAAACAGAATAATTAAGTTTTTGATGCAAAGAATTTGCCTTTTCATTTTCTTGCAGCATTTGCGAAAATGTGTGCAGCGTATTATTCTGGCTATATATTTTAGATTTCTTTTGAAACTCTTTATAACTATCGTGAAATATCCGTCTTTCAAAATCTGTTTTACACATAAAATTGAAGTATTGTTTTGCACTGAGGTTGATGTAAGCTAAAGCCATAATATTCGGTTTGTTGCTGATTCAAATATGAAATAATAAAACTCTTTAATTTATTAAGTAACGGTAAACACTGATTATCAATCGGTAATACGAAACTAAAACGTGTTTATGAATTTAGGATGAACATGTTTCGTTAACAAAACGACTTAATTACTTAAATCGCTTCAAAGCAGTGAAATAAAATTGATTTCAAAATCAGGTTTCAGTCCATTTCGGTCCCGAAAGTCCTGCCAACCACTTTGCTCACCTGATTGAAAAATCGAGTTCGTGTTCGCTTTTGTCAGGTTTAGAAAACAAAAACATTGCGAGAGACCCTAGAATAGCTATTTTAAAAGATTTCTCAGCTCCGCTCAAAAAGACGAGTTTATAAAATACTAATTCAAAATTTTTCAAAACACTTTATATCCTGACAGGTTATTAAGTAACAAACATTTAACTAAAACTTCAAAATATGGAAACGAGAAACAATCATGCTTTGATTAAGGTATTATTAGACTGCGCATTGGCCTGCGAACATTGCGCTTCATCATGTTTAAAAGAAGAAGATATTAATATGATGATTGACTGCATAAAGCTCGATAGAGATTGTGCCGATATTTGTACTCAAGCAGCCAGACTATTACAAAGAGATTCTGTTATTGGCCATCAATACCTATTAATTTGTGAAGAGATATGCAGACTTTGCGCTGCAGAATGTGGTAAACACGACCATGAACACTGCAGGCAATGTGCCATAGCCTGCGAAGAATGTGCAGAAGCTTGCCATGAAAACCATGAACCTATAAATCAGGACTAAAAAAAACGCCTTTCGATTTTCATCAAAAGGCGTTTTTAAATTTATTTCTTAATTAATTATTGAGCTGGGAAACTAAAGTTAAAAGTTCCTTGCTCGCTCACACCCGACATGTAAATCATGCCATTTCTGGTTTGTGGCAATGCTTTTTGAACTTCCGCAACGGTACTAACAGGCTGTCCATTTACCTTAGTAATAATTAAGCCTTTTTCTACGCCAATGTTATCAAAAGCTTTTCCGGTGGTTACCGAAGTTACTACAACACCGCTATTAATCCCTAGTTTAGATTTTTGAGCAGGAGTTGCTGGTGCAAATGTTGCACCTAATTTTGATACTTCAACAGATTTAGTTGCTGCAGTATTGGCAGCAGGATTTATACTTGCCTCGCCTTTTAAAGTTACTGTATAATCTTTTAAAGAGCCATCTCTTAAAACAGTTAATTTAACTTTATCACCTGGATTTAAACGACCAACTCTTTCCTGTAAATCAGGAGAATCATTAATAACTACACCATCTACTTTCTTAATTACATCACCAGATTTTAAGCCAGCGGCTTCTGCGGCACCCTTGGCTACAACATCATTAACATATAAACCACTAACTTCATTAGTTTTAATGCCTTCTGGTTTTTCATCTCCGCTTAAAGGCACAAAGCTTACGCCAATATAACCACGTTTTACTGAACCATATTTCATAAAATCATCCACAATTTTACGAGCCAAATTTACTGGGATTGCAAAACCGTAACCTTGGTTATAACCACTTTGCGATGCAATTGCAGAGTTAATACCAACCAGTTCGCCATTTGCATTTACTAATGCACCACCGCTATTACCTGGGTTAATTGCCGCATCTGTTTGTATAAATGATTCTATACTTGTATTTACTGGTGCTTTTGGTCTCTTACCAGTACGCTGATATTCCCTATATTCCTCTTCTGTAATCTCATTACCTTGTTGCTCACGGCCAATAATACCAATGCTTCGATTTTTTGCACTTACAATACCAGCTGTTACGGTAGTTTGTAAATCGAGAGGAAAACCAACGGCTAATACCCATTCTCCAACTTGTACATTATCAGAGTTACCCATTTTTACAACTGGTAAACCTGTGGCATTTACTTTAATTAAAGCTAAATCTGTATTCGGATCTCTACCAATAACTTTAGCTTCAACTTTACGTCTATCAGTTAAAACTACTTCAACTTTTTCTGCATTTTCTACGACATGATTATTGGTCACAATGTAGCCGTCCTGGCTAATAATTACGCCCGAACCCGAGGCTGCCCTTGGCTGGCGTTGCATTTGGCGACCACCACCGCCGAAGAAATCTTCCATCATATCAAAAGGAGAAGAACCTCCCTGACTTTTACCAGATGAAGAATAAGTTGTTTTAATGTGAACCACACCCGGTGCAACCGCAGCTGCTGCTTGGGTAAAATCGGTCGCTCCTGCCGAGGTTACCTTAAGCGGGTTATTGGCAAAATATAAATTTTGTTTCTCTGAAATTGTACTTCCTGTTTGGTTACGCTCAATTAGTTTGTAACCTCCAATTGCTGCTGCTCCACCTATAAAAGCAGCTAACACGGTAATCCCTAATATTTTTTTCATGTGTTTATATATTTTTGTTTTATAGTCATGAAGAAATTAAAAGCATTTTATTGTTCTAATTTTGATATGCCTTTAATGGTTTCATATGTTAATTAATTTTATTTAAAAACCCCAACGAGTAATTACAAGGCCAATTGCTAGCTAATTGTTTTCGTTTACTTATAATAATTCGTTTTTGTTAATTCGCGAGAGCATATTCACTTTGATTTAAGCAGATGCTCAGGCAGTTTCTATCTGCTCAAATTTTCTTTCGTAAGTTTATTCAAATTTAATACCATATAAACGATATTTGTATAACAAAAGCACTTGTTTCTATGTTAAAAAATGTTAAATCAGGAAACAACAAGCGCTTATAATTTTTGCAAATCAAATATTGCATAAAAAAATGAAGCTTTCATGAAAATTAATTTCTTTAAATATCAAGGCGCAGGTAACGATTTCATTTTGATTGACCATACTATGAGTCCATTAGAAAACATCGATAATTCGCTAATAGAACAACTTTGTCACCGTAGATTTGGCGTAGGTGCCGATGGTTTAATGTTTGTAACCAAACATAAAGATTACGATTTCGAAATGCATTACTTTAATGCAGATGGCAATTTGGGCAGCATGTGCGGTAACGGAGGGAGATGTATTGTGGCTTTTGCCAAACACCTTGGTCTTATCGAAAAAGAAACTAACTTTTTGGCAGTGGATGGCCCACATTATGCCAGAATTTCAGAAAATGGCGAGTGGGTTGACCTGCAAATGATTGATGTAAACATTATAAACAAAGATAATGAAGCATACATTCTTAATACTGGCTCACCACACTACGTTGCTTTACAAAGCGATTTAAAAAACTTTGATGTTTTTACTGAAGGTAAAAACATCCGATACAATAATATTTATAGTGAGAAAGGCATCAATGTAAATTTTGTAGAAGACAAAGGCGATTATCTTTTTGTACGTACTTACGAACGAGGCGTAGAAGACGAAACTTATGCTTGCGGAACTGGTGTAACTGCTGTTGCTATGGCTATGGCAAAACATAAAAATCAAACCGGACATATTAAAACCGATATTAAAGTTTTAGGCGGCGATATTAAAATCGAATTCGATTATGATGGCAATGTCTTTACCAATGTATTTTTATGCGGACCTGCAAAATTGGTTTTTGAAGGAGAAGTAGAATAATAGTTATTACCATTATTCAATTTTTTTTCATTACTGTCCGATAAAAATCAGGTTTGATAAAAATAGTTTATTTATTGATGAATATTTAGTGTTTTCTAAGCTTACTGAAAAATCAACCCCTACCCATCAAAGA
>NZ_JBHSBY010000090.1:0-10592 GCF_042650905.1 Pedobacter jamesrossensis
AACAAATCAAAGGAATAAGGATAAGTTCAGAGCCAGAGTGAAACCTAAAGTAACTAAAAATCAAAAAGATGCAATATAAAAATCCTTAACTTAATGACATTGGGGTTGCCCCACCTTCGTAAGCAAAATTTTCATCACCCCTATGATACCCATAATGTTGCTCTTCCACGGAACCATTAAATATCATTCTATTGAAATCAAAATTTTCAAGATTTTTGGGGACTTCATTTTGGGAAGTGGAAACTAACCAACTCAAGTAGTGTTTAGAAATAGTCTTAGTAGGTATTGAGCATCCTGTGTATTTATCATTTATCACAATTTCATTATTTGCTAGCATATCTAGCAATTCAAAATTAGCTTCATGATTGTTTCTATCAATATTTGACAATTTATATTTTTCCAATAATTCAATTGCCGTATCAATAATTTGTTTTTGCCCTTGAGAAATATCAAGATTGGTCAATAATCTGTTTCCTTGCATTTTAAAATTTCATAAAAAAGGAGTAGCAATCTCTTACTACTCCCAATCTAAATTAACGCTCTCAATATTGAATATTGATGTAAGGCTCTCAACCCCTACTATCTAAAAGTACTAAAAAAATTATTCCCAAAGAAATATTTTTTGTCAGATATTATCCAGTTTTTGCTTTAATCTCTTCGTAACTATTAGTAAATTTCTCCATAACCTCTAAGACAATTTGTTTCATCTTAAATCTTTCTTTTCTATATAATCTTAACTCATTTAACGCTGTGTTCAAAAAATAGCCAGCAAGTAAAGCGCTCAATAAAATAAGAAAACTTTCACCTGCTTCATAGACCAAAAGTAAAGCCATACCTAATTGCGATAAAGAAAAAATACTTCCTAAAATGAAAGATAAAAAATGATATTTACTTTCTGCTTTTGAGAGAGTGTATTCTTGGGTTTTAGGAAGTTTAAGCACAATTATGGTATTTACTGTTTATTATCTTCATTCTTTAGATTGCTGGATAAACACCCAAACAAACTTGCAGATATACAAATTCGATTATTTTGAAGAAAGATTGGATAGAACTAATTAATAGTTTCTTAAAAATTAAAAACTATGGGTTCATTTGTATAGATATATTTTTCATTCAATAAACTCGCATTTATAAAATTGGTAACCCCATCAGAAAGTTGTCCATACCCTTGGTGTATATGCCCAAAAATATGATATTTAGGCCTAATTCGAGCTACTGCCAATGCTAATTCTTCACAACCTACACGTTCTTTATTATGGTTGCCATCTAGTTTCCCAAAAGGAGGGCCATGCGTAATTAAAATATCGGTGTTATCAGGTATCAAATCCCAATATCTTTTAATTTTAGCACCTCTATCCACATTAAAAGCCCAGTCATAAAAAGTAGGTTGTATTGGCGATCCCCAAATATTTATTCCATCTATATTAATCCCGCTATTTTCCAAATAAATAACATTATCTGGAATATAAGATTTCATTTCACCAGGTCGGGTCTCAAACATAAAATCATGATTACCAGCAATAAAAATTTTATACTCATGAGGCTGTTCAGAAAACCACATTAAAAAGTTAACTATTTCTTCCTTTGTCCCTGTTAATGATAAGTCTCCAGCGTGGATGAGAATATCTCCATCAGGAAGAATAATATCTTTCTGTCGCATGTGTGTATCAGAAATTGCTACTACTTTCATTTTTAAATTAAATTTATCCAATAAAAACGTGTGTTCCCTTTGGTAACCAAAACAATTTCCCTGAAATTGAAATATAGCCTATTAAATTTCCATTTGCTACTATACCTGTTTTCTGACAGTAGTTCTCAAATTCTGTAATTTTAAATTGTTGCATCCAACCAACCTTTTCAATTAATACTTTTTCCATTTTTAATGTTTTTTATTATTCGGTAGATTGAATGAATCTTTTTTGAGGTTTATTTTTGTTCCTATCATTAAACAAAATCGCATCAAGTATTGATACAATCTCATTATCAAGAGTATAGGGAATACGAATTAATTCAATTCCTACAGAATCTGCATAATTAGTTTTGATGAAATCTCTCTTAACTTGTTGCCTGAGCATTTCCTCCCCATAGATTGGCAAAAAATGTTGTCCGCCATCATATTCAATAAGCATACTTTTTTTAGTTGAAGGAACGATAGGTATGTAAAAGTCAAAAGGAAGTTGATTAATATTTACGCAATCTTTAAATCTTTTTTGCGGTTCAAAATCAATTTTTTTCATCTCCAAATATCCCTTGATGAAATGTTCCATCTTAGATTTTTGATTGCAAATTTTACAACCAATATGCTTTAAATACGACTTAGTAGCATAAGAATAAAAATCTTCATTATGCTTTTCGCAAACAAACTGCCTTAACAAATTCTTCTTAGTGTTATCAAAGTCTTTTTCCCCTGTTAATTTAAACCCCTTTTTTCCAAACTGTTCTAACTGAGCATAAATTTCCTCATCAGATTTAATTTGCTTTTCTCCATTAAGTTTGCGAACGCAGTATATACAGCCTCTCTTTTTATAGAAATGACTTTTAAAGGTCTTTACATTATCTCTTGAACAAGCAGGAATTGAGCATGTAAAATGTATTTTATCCTTAATGGTATATATTTCACGATGTTTACCATAAATATAAGCAATGGGATGAATAACCAGGGCCTTCTCAACCATTTGAATATGAGTAATAGATTTTGCTTCCTTTGCACACTTGACACAAGGATTAGATGAGAGACGCTTATTCAAAGGCTTAATGATATCTCCTTCGTGTCCGGCTTTAGTACATTTATATAAAACATTTCTTACTTCACCAGTTAACTTATTGTAATTGCCAAAAATTTTCAAAGCAATTATTGAGCTACCCCACTGTATAATATCATTCTTTACCTGGAATATATCAACTTTCGAGTTCATTCTAGGAGTTTCATGAAGACACTTAATGCACCCACATCTTTTTAAACCGTTAAGAGACTGAGAGTATTCAATTTTATGCTTTAAGCATTTCATCGTTAGCCTATTATTTAATATTCTTTTAACTAAAGCAACATGTTTGCCTTTGTTCTCATCAACTAATTTTTGATAATGTTCAATGTTGTACTTTTCTTTACGCTTATCATATCTACAGAAAACACAAGATGTTCGATTTTCTTCTTGATTAGCTTTTAAAAATTTATCCATAGTTGTAGAAAAACAAATTTTGTGTTTTTTACATTCACAATTCAGTATAGTTTTATAACCTCCCGTTATTTTAGGAATATAGCTTAATGATTTAATTACATAAAGCTTCTTATAAATTTCTGAACATAATTTTTGCATTACTACAAGCGAAATCCTCTTGGATTCTGATACTTTTTGCCCTTTTGATTTTTGCATTTTTTTTTAATTTTTATTTAAATATCCATGACTTGATTAAGCATGCATTGAGCTTCCTTTTTTATTTTAACGTACACTGCCTTTACATCTTCATTAGTTACCTGGCGATTAATAGGCAAACATGAATATTTAAAAGACTTATTGATAGGGAATGACACTTTACCCATTCTTTCATCTGCCTCACTTAAAATCACATAAAATGTTCCCGTATTTAAGCTTGCTACATCTTGAACCTTAACCAAGTCTTTTTCTTGAAAGCTCCAACTTTCAGAATTGGTTTTTGGTTTAAAAAAACCTGGATTATTGATACTTGAACTTGCCATAAGTTTATCTTCTTTACCAAACAACTGGCTAACTCTTTGTCCTGTTTGAGGATTTGTGGTTCTTCCATAAAATTGATTCCCCAAATTTGAAAGTATTGTATCTGACTTATCCTTGCCATATTTATCTATCATTTGGGTAATGTCCTGGCAAGCAAGAATTGTTGAAACTTTATTACTTCGTCCTGTTGCAGGTAAAGTTTCTATTCCAGGAATAAAAATGGTTGGAAATTCATCTATAAGAACTATACTCTTTTCTCTTCCTTGTTGATTAAGCTGTTTTGTTATCGCTGTCAACATTAATCCAATTACTGGCCCATATGTGTCAACTAAAGTGGGGTCATTCCCTAAAACTAAGATGCTGGGGTTATTTGGGTCATTTAAATTTAAACTTAGGTCGCTTCCCTGGCCGGTTACATAATAAATCTCCGGAGTGTTTATTTTATTTAATGAGATCTGCAAACTTGATACAACCCCGGCTAACTGATTTGATGCACCAGATTCTATTGCCATTGCAATAGGAGCAGCCATATCAGCACATTGATAATTAGTTTGAAGCAATTTAATGAGTGCTTCTATATTTGGCTGAACCACAAGACTGATTGCATGAGGTAAGGTACAGAAATGCGGGTGTTCTTCTCGCAAATACCAAAAAACTGCGCTAAGTAGCGTTTGACTGTTATCACTCCAGAAATCAGGCTTTTTAATACTCTCGGGATTGGTATTTTTTAATACTGCCCCTGCAAACTCTCGAGCAAAAGAAGCATTCCGCATTATCTCTGGTGCAATAGGATTTAGTTTATTTGTAAGTTCTAAATCAGTAAAGTTGACATAGTATCGATTAACATTACTATCAGCATATGCAGTCTCTACATGCTTAGCTAATTCAGGAAATTTGAAATCATACACTACGCCACTAAAATTTTTACTGCCAGCATCATAAATTATAGCTTCAACGATTGATTTTGATTTTCCACTTCCAGCGCCTCCACTAATAAAAATCCCGGAATATGGATTTGCTATTTGCAATTGATGAACAAACAATTGGTTATTTGTTTCTGATTTGTGAGTATTAGAGGGCGAGGTGGCGTCACCTTGAATAGAATTTCTCTCTTTCTTGAAATACTTATATCCTAAGAAAATCACTCCCCAAAAGGCAAAACCGAAAAATATTGTAAAATAGCTGCTCCCATTTTGCCTTAACGATATTATGAGTCCAATAAAAAGCGCTATAAATATCAAATAACGTTTAGCTTTATTCCGTCTTGGAAGTTGATGCTCATGATGTAATCCCTTCATAATTTTTATTTTAATCTGTATCTAATAAAGTCGGTTTTTGGTTTTTTATCTGGCTCATCCATAATTTCCTGGAATTTTGCTTTCAATTTCTCTCTAAGCTCCCTTTGTAATAAATCTTCTTTTCTTACATCAAAACTTGCTTTCTTTTCAAAGTCACGTACATCAATATTTACTATCACCGAAAATATTGGCTCTTTTAAATTCTTTTGATTGAATGCTAGCTCTTGATTTTCAAGTCGTTTCAACGTTTTTGTTTTTGCACTATCCCAAAAATTTATTTTTTGGGGACTGTCATTCATTATATCATTATAAGCAAGAAGTCTATCAAAATGGTTATTATACTGACTAATTAGATTTTTTTGAATGTTTTGGAATTCTTGTTTCGGGATAGTTAATTTTTGACCCTCTTGATAAAACACGAATGAATCAACTGTATCTTTAAAACCATGCTTGTAAAAGACACTTTCCAACTCTACAGTAACGTTTTCTTTCTTTACCTCGCCCTTAAAATCGTTTATTACATCTGATATCGCCTTATTATACTTTGCGACGAAATCGATTTCTTTTTGCTCCTCAATTGTTGGGTTCATAATCTTTTTATTAGATAAATTTGGTTCTTTAATCATTGAGTTCAATTCCAGTTTTTTATTGATTTCAGCCCATCTTAATCCAATTTCTGAACCTTTTAAAGCAAAACCATCTTTTCTAAAGCTAACTCCATAAATGCCCTTGATATTTGTTGCAAAATTTACGTCAACACCCCTTAACCCTAAATATTCCTTCAAATTTTGTGGTGTTTCTGAATTCCGTAAAGCACTCAAAACATCTGTTTTAATGGTCTCTTTAATTTCTTTTGCCCCTTTAGTATTATCGAGCCTGGATTTTTGTTTACCTTTTTTGTTTGAGTTGATATAACGATAGCCTTTTTCATCATTAGGTTCATAAATAACAGTTCTATTTTCCGTTGGACGTAACCCTTTAAGCTTCTCAACCTTATCACAGGCAATTTGTAAACGGTCCTTAATACGATGGTCATTTATTAAAGTTCCATCAAGACCAACTCTATTTACAGCTACGTGAGCATGGAAATGAGCGGTATCTTTATGAGCAACGATGCAATATTGATGATTGTCTTTCTTCACTCCTATATCCCTTAACAAACTATTTATGACCTTTTGGCTTTCATCAGAATTAATTTTCTCATCAGGATGAAAATTAATTTGTATGTGTAAAACTGGCTTTTTGACTGTTTTACGCTCATTTGCAATTTCTCTCATTTGATATGCCATTTCTCTGATAGTACCAAACGTGTTATTATATTCCATAACCTGATGCTTTAATCCCTCAGGTATTTGTTTATTTTCCTGATGAATATATGACAGGACACCTGTGAAACCATTCCCTGTATTACAATTTGCGATAGGCATGACGTAAAGCTTTTATGATATCATTTAATGTATCCACCGTTTCTATTGGTAGAATATTTGTTCTGTTAAACTTTCTAGTTAACTGATTAAGGTTATTTGCGATTCCAGAAATGATTTTTCTATCTTCTAATTCTACTTTAATCACATTTCCATCCAGTAAAACTTTTCTAGCAAATTGACTAAGCGCCAAACCTGCTTCTTCTGCTTTTTTTTCAACTTTCAATTTATCATCTGGAGAAATTCTAAAATTGATATTGGTTTCTTTTTCCATTGAAATAGTTATTTAAGTTTTGGGTTTTCAAAAAGTAGCGCAGCGTTAAGCTTTTTCAAGGGGCTGGCGGAATGTACATGCATTGAAACGAAGTGAATGTAACGTAGTGAATGAAACAAGTGAAATGTATGTACATCCGCCCCCCCTTGCTTCGCACAAATCGCTAAATGCCTCTCGTAGAAATTAACATTTCGTTCAAGTCCTTGAAGTCACTGTAGCCGTCGCTTTTATCGACTACTACAGATTCGTATCTCCTTCTTAATTTTGATTTTAGATTTTTCGAACTAGTATCATTATCTAAATAAAGCTCTATTGAATCATAGTTTAAAAGTGATTCTTCAACCTGATTAATATGGGCTAGACTATTAAGGATTATGGCATCATAGTCATTGGTATTTGATAACATTTTGAATGAAAGGAAATCGAAAAAACCTTCAAATACTTTGACTTTTGGTTTGTCAAAACCAATAGAGGTTACGCCAGCCGGCGAACTGGCATTTTTAAAATATTTATTACGAAGAGCATAACCGCCAAGGTCATTTTTAAAAGCAATTGAAAAGAAATATTTTCCTGAGCTTATAATTTTATAATAAACTTCTACGCAGTATTTTTTAGCAATATTTTCTGTAATACCTCTTTCAGCAGCATATTGCAAGAGCGCTCTATTTTGAAGTCCCTGCTCTCTTAGAATAATTAAATTTGATACCTTGGTATTATTTTCAACTGTTAAGTCTGATTGCTGCGCTTGAAAAGAAAAAGAATTCTCTTTGGTATTAAGGATGTCTGCCAAAGCATCTTTTACAGTAAGGTTTCCAAGTTTCAGTGCTAAATCAATAATGTTACCACCTGTACCAGTTCCATGATCGTACCATCTATTTAAAGAAGCATTCACTTTAAGACTAGGGGTATTTTCCTCTCTGTAAACACCTTTAAACCAATGGTCATTACAACATTTTTTCACTGGGAAAATACCTTTTTGTGATAGATAATCCAGTATGTGTATCTGATTTTTTGCTTCTTGTATATTCATTTTCATATTTTATATTTTTTCAATAGCTAGTAACTATTCTAACTACTTGACTACCATAATCATTTTTACAAGTAGTCAGATAGCTAGATGGTAGTCAGATAAATATTTAATCTAGCTACCTATTAACTTACTGATAATTAGTTCTTTATTTTAATCATAGTAGGTAGTCAGGTCATTATACTTAATATAATATCCCCTTACTGGATAAATCTTTCCCTCATGCGCCTTTTTCTGCATCTTTTCATAGCCCAAAATTTTCAGTGCTTTACCTAAGCTTATAGCATTCAGTTTTAATTTCCCTTCCACCTTATCGGTTAAATAAATTAGAAATTCAGTGGGTGTATAGAATTGTTCGTGGTCTTCCTTGGTACCAGGTGAGTAATATTTTTGAATAAGTTCCATTTCCGTGGAAACCATTTGGAATTGCTCATTGGCTCGCTCGTTATCAGCAATTTCGTCCGCAGTCATCTCATATTTAAATCCACTTAAATAAAGATTATATGCTTGTGACCAAAGAATATTAACATCAATTTCCTCACGGTATTTCCAGTTGATGGATTCAATTTCAAAACAAAGCCATCTTACATTACCTGTCTCATCAGAAAGAAACTCCATCCTATTTGTACTGCCTATAAATGATATCCTTCTTGCAGTAAGCTTTGCTCTACGTTCATACGGGTGCCTAACATTTACCGATGCTTTGCTAATTGTAGATTTCAAGGAGTTGATTTCAAATTTTGATAATGTTGCTAATTCATCAAGTATCCCTATTACATTTTGGCATAATGCAATTAAGCTGTCTTTATCGAGCGCAATATTTTCAACGTGGTATTTAACTAGGTCTTTCGGTACTAAAAAGCGTGTCCAACTTGTCTTTCCGCTATTTTGCTTGTCATGAACGATGATAAATGCCTGTTTATTAAAATATTCGTTAACTAATGCACAAACAACTGAACGCACTAACCACTTTTTAAACTGGTCGTTAAAGCGAACTTGGATTTTAGCTATCACATAATTTGAAAACTTCTCAATATAATCACCATGTATTTCTTCTTTCCAGAGATGTTTAACTTTATTAAAATACTCTTTAAAAGGGTCAAATTCTGCTATTTCTGTACTCCCTAAAAAAATAATAACATCTGAAATAGAAACTCTATGTCCTTTTTTACGAAGTTCTATATACAGAGAATTTTCATTTACTGTACTCCATTCATTACTATTCTTGGGACTATATTCAACATCATTAGCAATAATGTTTTTTCGAAAATCGTAATGCTTTGGAAGATATTCTAACACCTTTACGATGCCAGCATCTGTGTCTTTTGCCATTTCTAAAATTTGATATGATTAATGAAACGGGTATATTTATACTGCTAAGAAATTATACCCAGTAAGAGATTAAGCGAGAACATTTAGAGTGTTTTCGCTTTTTATTTACGTCTTAATTTTCTTTTCAATGGTAGCGTTATTGCCATTTCTAGAATTTCATCAGACGTTTTTCTTTTATATGATTTCAACCAATCGGTCAAATCCTTTTCTGAAAAGCGTACTCCTCCCGAAGGAAGTTTAATGAAAGGAATTTTATTCTCTGAAACTAATTGATAGAGTGTTTGACGGGCGTAACCCGTTAACTGTTCTGCTAGTGAATAACCAGAAATGGTATCTGTGGTTAAAACAGGATTTTCTTTTGGAAAAGCTTTGGCAAGCTTACCATCTATTATAGATTCCAGTTCCGAAACTGTCAAATCTATAAGTCTTTTGTCGTTAGCTGAGTTTATAATCATAACTGAATAAATTTTATTTCAGCTACAATATTCTATCATTTTTTATCTTTAAACTCCGCTCACTCCGCTTAGCGAAGTTTTTTCTCTTAGAAATTATTTATACCTATTATTTTTAATATTGGTTCAACACGAGATGGATATAATGACAGCTTGTCTCTTAAATTATCTAGGTTAGCTTTTTGAAATGGCTCGCCCTTTTCTGCTAAATTACACCCAAAGAACTCGTTAATTATTCGAGTTAGAGTCTTCCCATCATATATCGGTTCGCTTGATTTTCTAGAAAATATTTTTATCCATCCCCCTTCGGAAAGTGCAACGAGAAACCCAGCCATTTTGACCCCTGAGTGAGATTGATTAGAGTCATACCTATATTTACCATCGACGCTTTCTAGACCAAAGTCTGGCTTCAGTGCAATAAAATCTTCAAGCAATTTAAATGCTCTTGATTCATCAACATTATCCCAAAGGTCAAAAAATCCTTTTTTTCCAAATTTATGCATACCGGAGTTTTTATTAATTTGTTCGTCCATCTGTAATTTGAAGGACTTATAACTCAGTTTTGTTCCCTTAGAAACTTTATTAAATGTTACAATTTCTTGGAAAGTCTCCTTTCTTAACAACAACCCATTTAAAACCTCTTTTTTGAATTTAAATAATATATGATCCTCTTCTATTTCATAAGCGGCCATTTCCAAATAGCTTTTGAGATACAGATAATACAACTCTTCCTCCAAAAGCATCTTAGCAGGGCCATCATCTAAATAACGAAACAGAGCCTTTAAAGTAGCTCTCAATGTCATATACAAATTACGAGTGGCTATTTCAAAACCTTCAAAGAAAGACTCCTCTTCGAATCTCTGCATTATTACCACCGATATAAAACTTAACTCACCCCATACACTTTCGCCTTCCATAAAATTAGATACCCAGCCAAGTAACTTATAAAAGTGCAAATCATAAGCATCTGCAAATACCAAATCAACGTAAGCATCCGACCAACCCGTCTTGACAAAGCTTGGTTTGACTGTTAATTTTGATTAAAAATCATGATATGAAAAAACCAGTTTTACAGTCAAACGAAATGTTC
>NZ_JBHSBY010000091.1:0-11339 GCF_042650905.1 Pedobacter jamesrossensis
CAAGGATGGCAGGATGATCTCTTTAATCCATAAGTACCTAAGGTCGGGCGTAATTGTAGCAGGTAAGTTCGAACAAACGAACCTTGGGGTGCCCCAGGGAGGCCCCAATGCTATTAAGTTAAGCAAATTTCGCTATGTTTATTGGTAGGATTTTAGTATATTTAAGATATAAAACAAAAGGAAAAATGAGCTTAATATCCCAGAATACCAGCGGGGAGAAACATAAAGTTTCTTCTAAAAAAAACATTTGACTTTATCCACAATAATTCTTGCACAGAAAAGTATTTCCTCAAATCAATCTTTTTCACCAGAAACAGGAGCTTAACATTTCCGGTGGTGGTCTGTACGATACTGAATCTTTTCAAGGAATCTGTGGAGTACAATATTTCAATGTTGTTACCTTTCTTCAAATTGCGTCCCGTTTCTGGTGCAGCATTTTCGCTTGCACGCTATAAGATCGATATTTCCTTTTTTAAGGAACTCAACAGGATAGTTGTCGATTTTCACCAAGAGCACCAGATGAAGCTTTGGCATGGATTTCAATTGATAGCTGGTGACGGCTCTACTGTTGCATTACCAGCTTCTAGTACGATGAAAAAGCATTATGGTATCCATTCCCAGAATAAGGGTGTAAAGAAATGTATGGCACAAATATTCATGCTCTATGATTTAAATACGAACCTGGTTATCGCCAGTAGAATGAGTACGATGAGAAACTCAGAGCGAACACTGCTAAGCGATTGCCTCATTGATTTCCCAGATGGGAACAACATTATCCTACTGGACAGGGGGTTTGGTCACTTCATTACCTGTAAACGATTTTTAGATATGAAGAAGGATTTTTGTATCAGACTGAAAACGGCCACTGACTTTGGTAGAATGGTACTGAGTAATCCCTCAAATGATTTTATTGCTGAATGGAAACCAAGCAAAACGGAAAGAAAAACACTTAAGCGGCACCAGCACCAGAAGAAAAGTATCACCGTTAGAGTTTCAAAGGTTAGGCTCAAAACAGGCGAAATTGAAGTGCTCATATCTTCACCAAAGTTGTTCGAGATTTTCACCTTGTTACAAATGAATGAACTATATAAGCTTAGATGGGGAATCGAGGAAGGGTTTAAAAAACTGAAGCCAAAAATGAAACTTGAACAGTTTGGAAGTCGTAAACCCGAAGGTATAGCCCAGGAATTCGAGTCCCATATATTCATGATGAACATGGTGGCTTTACTGGGTATCGCCGCGCAAGATGAGATAGAGAAAAAATGTGTGGGACGAAAGCTTAAATATAAATATAATTGGCAGAATGCGTTTAGGTTTGTAAGGCACAAAATCCTTCAATTGATAAATTATAAGGATATCAACAAGTTGGTTAAAAATATAGTGATTAAAATTTCTAATTCAATAGTAGCAATAAAGCCTGATAGAGTCTTTGTGAGAATTAGGGACACAAAACATAAGCCCAGACTTTATCAAGCCTATAAGTAGCTTAACTTAATAGCATTGCTGGGAGCCGGATATGAAGCCTCGTGAAAGAATGCTTGCGCATGGTCCCTCAGCACTCTCGGATGGGGAACTGTTGGCGATGCTGATAGGTTCTGGCACGCCCAGGGAAACGGCGGTGGATCTTGCAGAGAGAATTCTTAAGGAATTTGGCGGTCTTCAGGGGCTGGTTAGCGCTAGTTATCAAAATCTTGCCCGTTTCACCGGGATGGGCTTTGCCAAATGTAGTGCTATACTCTCGGCGATAGAGATTGCGATGCGTCTTTTCGTGCGTGGCGGCGAAGTCCCTTCTGCCGAGCTACCTGCGTGAGGTTTATGTATTGCGTCCTACCTGCTTTCAGCTCAGCTGGGTTTGTCTCCAAGATAGTTTAAGGTTCTTTGATTGGGTAATTTTTTGATCGTGGGGATAAAAACTCGGCAAAGCTATGGAGCTCCGCTGGCGACGAACGGCGAAATTACCGCTTTGCGGTTCCGTCCCGTAATTTCTAGTTCTCTGCTGCGCTAACGAGCTCCTGCTTTTCCTTGCAAGTTTTTATCCCCTAACGCCAAAAAATATGTGGGGCACTGGGTTGAAAGGACAAAAACGAGTTTATTTTTTTACTTAAAAACCAGTAAGATGGAAATTTTAACAGGAAGGCTGACAGCAGACGCTGAGGTCAGAGAGGTATCAGAGCGTGCCAAAGTAGTAGGCTTTACCATTGCGGTAAACCACAGCTATATGAGCGGGGAGCAGCGACGGGAGATCGCGAGATTTTTTGAATGCAGTTATTGGAGGAATGCGGGAATCGCTGAGTTTCTGAAAAAGGGCGATGTTGTGCAGGTCTTTGGTCATGTGGGCTGTAAGGCATACGTGACCAGGGATGCAGAGGCAGCGGCGGCGCTGACTTTCAGGGTGGCGGAAATCAAGCTTTTTAGTTCCGGCGCAAAAACCGCAAACGTCGGGGAGGCTGCGGGTGAAGCGAGCGAGTAATTATTTAGGCAATTCAATTTTTTTTAAACATAAAACTTTATAATCATGGCACATAATTTAAATTTCAACGAGGATACACAAAAACACGCTTTCTTTTCGGTTAAAGAAAAAGCTTGGCACGGGCTGGGCACCATCGTGGACAGCTACCCAACTTCAGCCGAAGCGCTAAGATTTGCAGGGCTGGATTACACGGTTGTAAAACGCCCGCTTTTTACCTTGGACAATCTGAACTGCGAATTTAGGCAGGGGGAGATCCTGCCGGTGGAGGCAGGCGTGGAGGTTCCCAATTTCTATGCGACAATGCGCACCGATAGCGAGCAGGTGCTCGGGGTTGTGGGCAAGGATTACAGCGTTGTGCAGAACGTTGACGCCTTTTCATTCTTTGATAGCATCGTGGGCGGCGGGGATGGCATTCAGTATGAAACAGCGGGCGCACTGGGCAAGGGCGAGCGAATTTTTATCACCGCTAAACTTCCATCTTATATCCGTGTGGGGAATGATGACCTTTTAGAACTATATCTTTTGCTGACCACTTCCCATGACGGGGGCGGGAGCATTACCGCCGCATTTACGCCCGTGCGCATCGTTTGCAATAATAGTGCGACTCGTTGTGCAGCCTAATAAGCTGTACGGGTCTCACCCGTAAGGGTGGATTTAACTTTTAATCAATCCAGTGGAATGCTGGTGTTAGCGGCTTATCTAATAAAGTCCATCCGACCCTTAACCTGCCAAGAGAACAGGGAGTGGGAAGCTCGGAGCAAAGTCAATCCAGCGGAGCGATGCCGCATGAGAAAGATGGGACGAACTAAATATGATAACCTCGTTAAGGTATCGTGAGCATGCACGCTGTACCCACATCGTATGGTACAGTCTTCCAGTCAACAGGAGCCCAATCTGTTAGAGGGTATTCATAAGCTTGTAAACGACTGGCGGTATAGAGAGGAGTCTAAGTTTAGGCAAACATTGGTTAAAGGAACGAGGAAACCGAATATCACTTTGCTGGGAAGCAATAAGTACTCTTGAACGAATGTGATATATCGGGTAGGAACAACGACCAAGCAAAAGCTGGTTGGCTACGGTTGACCAGATAAGCCAAATTCGTTGTGGATTTAACAAAAGGATACAAATGAAAGTAACTAAAATGCTGAAAGTAAACAGATGGGAAGACATCGACTGGAAAACAGTTGAGCAAAGTATCTTCCGAAAGCAAAATCAAATGTATCGGGCAACGCTTGCCAGTAATATTGCCGAAGTAAGAAGATTACAGAGGGATTTACTGAAAGACCCGTATGCCAGATTACTAAGTGTAAAAAGAGTTACCTCTGAAAACACAGGAAAGAACACTGCGGGTGTAGACAAGGCAGTTATCCGAAGCAATGAGGAAAGATTGTCTTTAGCGCAAAGGTTGAACCTTGACAAAGATTACAAGGCAAAACCATTGAAAAGAACCTACATCCCAAAGTCAAACGGTAAGTTAAGACCGTTGGGAATTCCAACAATTGAAGACAGAGCCTATCAGGCATTGGTCAAGATTGCACTAGAACCCGAATGGGAAGCAAAATTCAGCGAGAACACCTATGGGTTCAGACCTGGAAGATGCACCATTGATGCTTGTATGGCGGTATGGCACAATTTGAAGAACCGTAAAGGTGAAGTAATGGTGCTAGATGCTGATATAGAAGGATGTTTTGACAACCTCAATCACCAGTACATACTGGATAAATTGAAAGGAACTAGCAATAACATTCTACGAGCAATTAATCAGTGGTTCAAATGCGGTTATATTGACGATGGTATATTACATGAAACTGAAGCAGGCACACCGCAAGGCGGAGTGATCAGCCCACTATTATGTAATGTTGGATTATGGGGTATCGATTTTGAACTCTATGAACACCTGATTACTACAAGAACACCAAAGGATAGAAATCTTAAGCCTTTTGTGAGTTTTGTTAGTAACATTAAGAACAGATGCAGGGAACATGCTCCATCGGTAGGATTTATGCAATATGCAGATGACTTTGTTATCGTATGTGAAAATAAAAATTACTTAGAACGGGTAATGGAAGTACTACCAACGATACTGGACAAACGAGGCTTAAAGTTAAGTGAAGCCAAAACAAGGCAGGTAGCATTCCATCAAGGTGACAGCTTCAAATTTCTTGGTTTTGTATTCGATAAATGGAAAAGTGGGAAACATGGCAAGCAATATAAAGTCACGTTTTACCCCGACCCTGACAAGGTGTATGCTTTCGCAAAGAAAATCAGAGAATGGACGAAAATGGTTCGACTATTTGAGTACAGTAACAAAATTGAACTTACAAAGAAAGCAGACCATATGAAAATGATGGTCAACGGGTGGCTGAATTATTACAAATGGGCGATGGATGCATCCCACGGCTTTATGAAGCTAAGGCGAGAACTGGACACAGTCCTTTACAAAGCGTATGAAGACGTGCATAAACATCGGAGTAGCAGACATGACTTTATGAAACGGTATGTAGGGAAAGTGGAACGCAGAGGTAGATTAGTAGACCGTTTCATACT
This sequence comes from Pedobacter jamesrossensis, assembly GCF_042650905.1. Lineage (NCBI taxonomy): Bacteria > Pseudomonadati > Bacteroidota > Sphingobacteriia > Sphingobacteriales > Sphingobacteriaceae > Pedobacter > Pedobacter jamesrossensis. The sequence continues at coordinate 5,018 of NZ_JBHSBY010000091.1, forward strand.
TGGTGACGTCTCATTTGGCATATTTGACATTAGTGCAGATGTAAAGTGGAGAAAGGTTCAAACGGCAAGAAGTCCTTTTGATGGTGATACCGAATATTGGAGTTGCAGAAATGCAATACTAACGGGGTCAATGGCAGAGCGGCTTTACAGCATACAGGGTGGATATTGTCCTATCTGTACAAGTAAGCTACACTGGTACGAATCATGGGAAAGACACCATAAGAACAAAATTCGGACGGATAATAAGCTGTCAAATATGCAATTAGTTCACAAGCGTTGTCACCGCAAACAACATTATGCGGATAAGTTAAATCTGGGAGCTGGATGCCCTGAAAGGGGCACGTCCAGATCTGTGGGGAAGTTCGAGGGGCGACCCTCGAACTCACCCTAACCCCTGAATGCAGCCATGCGCAACCATAAAAACGCGGTGCGGATCCGCCACAGTTCGGGAGCCGGCGACAGGCTCAAACAGGCGCACACCCTTATGGGCATATCCAGCAACCTAGCAGGGGAAATGGAAGCGCTATTTAACCATTGGGCAAAAGTGCGCATCTCGGATCTAGAAGTTAAAAAATTGGTGCAGGTGGCTATGGCACCCAATAAAGAGGTTTTGCAAAAACTGCAGAAAGGAGCAGACGATGAAAATTCGATCGTTTACCGAAACATCGTCGAAGAGGTCTATAGTTATGCGATGGGTAACCACACCCAGCAGATGGCAACAACAGCGGGGACTGTGTTTGGCGCTTATAATGCCGTTACCGGATATTTTCAGAATGTGCGCAGGTTCAAGGATGGTGAGGCAAAATTTAAGTCCATCACAGAGGGGACAGCCAAGCAGAGGGCACAGGTTGCGTTCGACCTCTGTGCAGATTTCGCTAATGGCGGATCGCTAGAGTTCAATTAATCAGTCTGGGGCGTGAAATCGCCTCACTTTTAATACAGCATTGAATCTTAAAATTTTAGATGTTCAGAAAGATGATAAAGAGTTGATGCAATTTACGCTGAAAAAAGCGAAGTTTTTTGATAAATATGGAAAGCAACTTAATGACCGCCAGTTAAAAGCTATTCAGCGTATGTTAGAAAATGGTACTGCGGTTTTTGAAGGTGGTATGACTGTTAAGAAATATATAGTCATAACTAAAACTTCTAAAGCTAAGGCAACAAGAGATCTTCAAAATCTGCATGAAATGGGTATTTTTGGACAGAATGGAGCGGACAGGTCGGTGAGGTATAAGTTGTTTTAAAGTAATAACTATACCTTTAAAGGTATATTTTATGTATTTTAGTGATTATTTATACCCGAAAAGATATAGTTTAAATTTTTTTACTATATTTATATCAGAAAAGGTATAGTTATGAATGCATTAATAGTTTTTGTGAAAGCAAAGCGTAAAGAATTAGGCTTAACTCAAGAAGATTTGGCGTTAAATGCAGGTGTCGGTTTGCGTTTTGTACGTGACCTAGAGCAAGGTAAAAAAACGCTTCGTTTGGATAAAGTGAATGATGTATTGGCTTTGTTTGGAAAAGAAGTTGGAGTTATTGATCAATCTGCTGAATAATGGATCGTAAAGCGAAAATATTTTATCAAGATAAATTGGCAGGCTATTTATCAGAGACGGATAATGGATATTCATTTTCTTATGATCGTTCTTATCTACAAACTGATCAAGCTAAATCAATCAGTTTGACTATACCTTTATCCAAGGATTCTTACCATAGTAAAGTTTTATTTCCTTTTTTTGATGGATTAATACCCGAAGGTTGGTTGCTTGATATTGGTGAAAAGTATTGGAAATTAAATCCGCGTGATCGTTTCGAATTGTTGATTAATCTATGTAGAGATACTATAGGTGCGGTGTCTGTATATCCAGTAGAGGAGGTGCAAAATGACTAATTGTTTATTTTGTTATCAAGCGGTTGAATCAGGCGAATACCACACCAGCTGTTCAAAGAAGTTTTTTGGAACTACTCATGTGCCGAAATTAGAATTAAATCAAGAAAAACTTAATCAGTTGGCTCAAATTACCGTAAATGAAAGATTAGCGGTAACGGGCGTGCAAGCAAAACTATCTCTAAGTTTGGAAGGACCTAAAACGGATAAGCGATTAACATTAGTAGGGCTTTGGGGCGATTATATTTTAAAACCTCAATCTACTGAATTTCCTTTCATGCCTGAGGTAGAAGATTTAACCATGCATCTTGCTGATTTATTTAAAATTGAAACTGCCAAACATACATTAATAGGTACTTCTACTGGCGAATTGGCTTATATCACCAAACGTTTTGATCGGGTAAAAGGCAAGAAAATTCATGTAGAGGATCTTTGTCAGCTTTCTGAATTACAGACCGAACAAAAATATAAAAGCTCTTATGAACGTGTTGGTAAAATCATTAAGCAATTTACCACAAATTCGGGCTTGGATGTGATCAAATATTTTCGATTGGTTTTGTTTAGTTTTTTAACAGGAAATAACGATATGCATTTGAAAAACTTCTCCTTAATGCATACCGAAAAAGGTATTTTGTTTTCTCCAGCTTATGATTTATTGAATGTGAATCTTGTTTTTCCGCAGGATCAAGAGGATTTGGCTTTAACTTTAGGCGGGCGGAAACGTAAAATAAAACGATCAGATTTTGATCAATTTGCAAGTAGTTTAGGTTTATTGGATAAGGTTAGAGATAATATATACCAAGACTTTTACAAACAAAAAGAACGAGTTAAAGATATGATAGCGATCAGTTTTTTAACGCCAGAATTCAAGATTAAATACATAGAAATCTTCCTAAATAAAATGAAACAAATTGGATTTTAAGCAATGAATTATTATCGGTTCAGTTTCTTATAAAATAATTCTGCAAGGCTATTTGTTTGTTCAGAATGGAAGTCACCCAACACCTCATTTCCAATATGGAAATATTTAGGGTTGTGCTTTCTGATGGACGACCACCCTTAAACATAACTACGCAGGTTGAGTTGCCACTAATGGGACAAGGAGAACACGTCGTTCAAGATTATGCGACTATTGGGTTATCTCTAAAGGCGCATCCGTTAAGTTTTGTGCGATCTCAACTTGACATGTTGAATATCCGTACATGCCATCACATTAACAATGATTCTACTGATGGACAACTGGTCAAGGTTGCAGGCTTGGTGCTGGTTCGTCAGCGACCTGGAACTGCTGGTGGCGTTTGCTTTATTGTATAAACCAGAGTATATTGACCCCGTCTCACCGGAAATAAAATTACTGTAAAGTTTTGCTTGTCTGTATTTTAAAGAATTGGCGGAGAGGGGTCAAATGAATTGGTTTTTGCAGATAGCCACAGCCTTCCTGGGTTTAAAAGAATTCACTCACAAAGTATAATAAAATCAGCTCAATTTGTTTCGGGCTGGGGGGACAGATTTTTGGATTAAGTGCTTAGAGATCAAATAAATACACTTTTTTGTGCTGAAAAAATAGGGTTATATATTTAACTATCTATAAATCAATTAGTTGTGTGATTTCTGTTTTGTCCCAATTCTGGTCCTTATTGTCGGTAAATAATTGGTAAACAATGTGATACATTTAATGTATCGGAGCTAATCCTATTTTACAAATTTTATTATGCCGCAACCGTTTATAAGAACTCCATCACTAATTGTTCCCATTCTTCAGTAAGCGAAAAATCTGGGCGCACTTTTTTAGCTTTTTTATACCAATAATCTGCATTCCAGATATCACCTTCTTTGCGATGCAAATAAGCATGTATCCAGGCAGAAGATGTATCTGCAAGCTGATCGACCAGGTGATGTGCTTCAGACCAATTTCCTTTGCCATCATACCACAGGGCTTTTAATTGTATGGATAGATTGTTAGCAGGGCTATCGTTTTTTAAGGATGCTTTAAATGTCTCTAAACTTTTCATTTATAATGTGGGAATATATTTCTTAAATATTTCAATAATAAGGAGCTTATATAGCATATTTTAGGCTTTTTGAAAACAATAGCTTTAATGCCTTGTTCGGGTTATACCATGTACTTTAATAAAGGTATCTTTATTTTGAATATGTAATTTTTAAATTAAAAATGAAAAAAATTCTTCCTATTGCTAACGGATTGGCTTTAAGCTTAACGATTGCGGTGAACTATGTATCTAATTCTGGCCTGTTAAACGGCAATACAATGAAAACGGTGTCTGACAGGTACTTTAATTATTTTACGCCTGCTGGTTTTGCTTTTTCTATTTGGGGCTTAATTTATCTTGGCTTGTTGGGCTTCGTTGTTTACACTGGATTTAATTTCAAAAATGATGATTCTAAAAAAAACGTATTAACTAAAATAGGGTGGTGGTTTGTATTATCTTGTATAACGAACTCGCTCTGGGTTGTTGCCTGGCTTTATGATTATACGGGGCTATCGGTAATTATTATGGGCGTTATTCTGATTTCTCTGCTAAAAATTATCGTGAATACGCGAATGGAGTTAGATGCGCACCCGCTTAAAAGCTATCTTTTTATATACTGGCCCTTCGCAATTTATGCCGGGTGGATATCTGTAGCTTTTGTTGCCAACATTTCTGCTTATCTTACTAAAATTGATTGGAATGGCTGGGGTATTTCGGATATTAATTGGGCTATTATTATGATAGGTGTGGCCGGATTGGTTAATGTGTTTATGATTTACAGCCGAAATCTTCGTGAATTTGCTTTGGTAGGTATTTGGGCGCTTTTTGCCATTTCAGTATCTAATAGCCACAGCGATAATACGAATTCTATAAGTAATGCTTGTTATGTGGTTATGGTTATTCTGGCTATTTTTATTGTTGGTAGTGGTTTAAAGAATAAGAAAAGATCGATTAATAGTATGTAGGTTCGCATTTATTTACTTTTTAATTGTAGATTAAGAGTTGCTTTAAAGTTTAAGGTATTTACAATGAATTTATTAAATTTTTTAAGCAGTGGATTATTGGAGTTGTATATATCAGGAAAGCTATCTAAGGCAGATAGGTTGCTGGTTGAAGAGATGACGATTCGATATGAAGAGGTTGCCAATGAAAGGATGAGGCTTGAGCTGTTATTCGGAAATGAAACTAAAGTTCAGTCGCAAAGGCCTTCAGAAAGTTTTGATAACCGTATGATGAGTTTCTTTTCTGATTTGGAAAAGGAGAAAGTGATGAAAGGGGATGATATTCCATTAATAAGTCCTTTTTCGAATGCGGAAGATTGGTTAAGGCTGGTTGAGGGATTTATTCCGGAAGAAGCGCCAGAAACCCAATTTATTTATCCGCTCCATCAAAGCGAAAAGAGAACACAGTTGCTGGTTGTTTCAGCGATTGATATTGATGAAGAAATTCATGATGAGCTTTCAGAAAGTTTTCTGATTTTAAAGGGTTCGTGTGTTTGTTCTATCGAAGATGCTATTTTTGAAATGAAGGCGGGCGATTTTATGCAAATCCCTTTACATAAAACACATCAAGTAAAGCTTACATCTCCCTTAGTAATTGCTATTCTCCAGCACGTTAGTGTTTCCTAAAAGGTAATAATGTCTGGATACTCCGGGTTTCTGATTTGCTCACATCCGGCAACAAAAATGACGTGTTATAATATTTGCTTTGTTAGTGGTATCTGATGAACATTCTATATTGGAGTGGAAAATATTGCGAAATTCTTCTAATCTTTCGATTCTTTGGAAACTATTTATGCGCTACGATGTTTTTTAATAAACTACAGTATATAATTAGCTATGGAAAATCGAGAAAAAACAGTAGAGGTATTAAACGACCTAATTGAAATTAATAATGATCGTGCGGATGGTTTTGAGAAAGCATCGGCTGATATTAAAGAGGAGAACATCGACTTAAAAGCAGTATTTGATAAGCTTGCTTCTGAAAGCAGAACAAATGTAATTGAATTAGCAGGTCTTGTTGGTGAAAATGGCGAAAAACCTGATTCAGGAAATACTATTTTGGGTACATTACATCGTGCCTGGATTGATATTAAAGCTGGTTTTGGTGGTGATGATCGCCATAGTATCTTAGCGGAATGCGAACGTGGAGAGGATGCTATCAAAAAATCGTACAGAGATGCTTTGCAGGAAAATGAACTTGAAGCAGGTGTTAGAGAGGTTTTACTTAGCCAGCAACAAGGTGTTAACGCCGGACATGACGCTATTAAAGCATTAAGAGATGCTCAAAAAGTAATTGATTAATATAAAAAGGTCAAATTTTTTAGTACTAAAAGAAGAGGCTGTCTCAAAAAGGCAGTCTCTTTTTTGTGGAAAAAAAATTAATTTTCGTCCTGTTTAAATTTGATTTATTTCACTGAATTTCAGATATTTAAGTGTAA
>NZ_JBHSBY010000092.1:0-11392 GCF_042650905.1 Pedobacter jamesrossensis
AAATATATGAAAATCAACACTTTAAACCAAAAAAATAACATAAAAAAATATAAAAAATTTAAGCAAAATAAAAGGGCTGATCATTTTATTTATGATACAGCCCCTAAACCTTTTAGCTTATACCTTTATGTTATTTCATGAATAACAATTCTCTGAATTTTGGTAAAGGCCAAACGCTATCATCAACGATTTGTTCTAATTTATCAGCGTGGTAACGAATTGTATCGAAGTAAGATTTAACTTTCTCATCGTAAGCAATTGCTTTCTCACGAGTATCTTCGATTTTGTTAGTCACTTTACGTTCTTCTAACATTGCATCAATATTTGTTTTAACGATATCTAAGTGCTCAGATAGTTTTTTAACAATTTCTAAAGATGATTTGCTTTCAATACCAAGTTCTTTCAATCCTTTAACGTTTTCGATTAATGAATTTTGGTAAGCAATTGCAGCAGGAATAATTGAAGTGTTTGCAACTTCGCCCATTACACGAGCCTCAATCTGTAATTTTTTGTAGAAGTTTTCTAACATGATTTCATGACGAGCATGATTTTCACGTGCGCTATAAATACCAGTAGAAGCGAATAATTCTGCAGATTTTTCTGTTAAATACGCGTCTAAAGCTTTAGGCGTAGTTTTGATGTTTGATAAACCGCGTGTTGCAGCTTCATCTTCCCACTCCTGGCTATAACCATTACCTTCGAAACGAATTGCTTTAGATTCTTTGATGTATTTTTTGATTACAGTTAATAAAGCAATGTCTTTTTTATCACCTTTCTTAATTAACTTATCAACCTCTACTTTGAATTTAGTTAACTGTTCAGCCATGATAGCATTTAAGATAGTCATTGGTGCCGAAGAGTTAGCAGAAGAACCTACTGCTCTTAATTCAAATTTATTACCTGTAAATGCGAAAGGAGATGTACGGTTACGGTCTGTATTATCCATCAAAATTTGTGGAATTTTAGGAATGCCTAACCAAAGTGCATTATCTTCTTTAATTTTTTTGCTGATACGTGAGTGCTCAATTTCATCTAATACATCGTTCAGTTGAGAACCTAAGAAGATAGAGATAATTGCTGGTGGAGCCTCATTAGCACCTAAACGGTGGTCATTGCTTACCGATGCAATACTTGCACGTAATAAATCTGCATGTTCGCTAACGGCTTTAATTGTATTAACAAAGAAAGCAAGGAACATTAAGTTATTTTTAGGTGTTTTACCTGGTGCTAATAAATTTTTACCAGTATCAGTAATTAACGACCAGTTATTGTGTTTACCGGAACCGTTGATGCCTGCGTATGGTTTTTCGTGTAATAAAACACGGAAATGATGACGACGAGCAACTTTTTCCATTAAATCCATCAATAATTGATTGTGATCGATAGCTAAGTTGATTTCTTCGTAAATTGGTGCACACTCAAATTGAGATGGAGCAACCTCGTTGTGACGGGTTTTTAATGGAATACCTAATTTTAAAGCTTCGTTTTCGAAGTCTACCATGTATGTGAAAACACGCTCAGGAATAGAACCGAAATAATGATCTTCTAATTGCTGACCTTTAGCCGACATGTGTCCGAATAAAGCACGGCCTGTTAATAACAAATCAGGACGGGCGTTAAATAAAGACTCATCAACTAAGAAATATTCTTGTTCGATACCTAAAGAAGCATTTACTTTAGTAATGCTTTTGTCGAAATATTGACAAACATCAACAGCAGCTTTATCTAAAGCAGAAAGCGCTTTTAATAAAGGTGCTTTATAATCTAAGGCTTCACCAGTATAAGATACAAAAACTGTAGGGATACAAAGTGTTTTGCCTGCTTTACTTTCCATAATAAAAGCTGGAGATGAAGGATCCCATGCGGTATAACCACGAGCTTCGAAAGTATTACGGATACCGCCGTTAGGGAAGCTAGATGCATCTGGTTCTTGCTGAACTAATGCACTACCCGCAAATTTCTCGATAGCACCTTCGCCGCTTGGCTCAAAAAACGAATCATGTTTTTCAGCTGTAGTACCTGTTAAAGGCTGAAACCAGTGCGTGTAATGTGTTGCGCCAGCGCCCATTGCCCAAGCTTTCATAGCATTTGCAATTTGATTAGCATCATCAGAATTGATTAATTCACCCTGGTTGATAGATGAAATCAATTTTTCGTATACGTCTTTAGATAAGAAATCTCTCATTTTTTTCTTATCAAATACATTCGAGCCAAAAAAGTCAGAAATTTTTGATGATGGTGATTTAACTTCTGGTGAAATTCTGTTTTGAGCCTCTTTTAATGCGATGGTTCTTAAGCTTTTCATTAATTTGTTATGTTTTTTGTCAAAAATAGTATATTTTCTTAATTTTTATGAAACAATTTGTCGAAATAAATAATAATTATTGAAAATGAAATATGAAAATGCTTTTTGGATGAAAAATTTCATTTTTGATAAATTAAACAGTGTTTTTGAAAAGTGTTTAAAAATTCACCTGTTAAACTTAAATCTTTTGACATTGTTTAGGCTGATATTTATAATAAAGTGTAAAAATTAAACTGTTTTTTAATTTTTATGGAATTAGTGATTTTCTTACATCATGGTTTAAAATTCAAAAACTATGTTCAACTCATCTATTAATGTTTACAAAACCGAGTGGCTCGATCTTGTATTCTCTGGCAGAAACAAAAAATATGGTGCTTATGTGCTGAGATCGCAATCATCATCAATTTTAACGAAAGCTTTATTTATTGCAAGCACATTTTTTCTGCTTGTATTTATCACGCCTATGATTTATGATGAAATATTTCCTGCATCAGCTCAAGTAACAGTAACCGAAAATGATTTACCTACGCTTGTCGATGCTATTCATCAAATGAAAAAACCTGATGAACCTAAAAAGGCTGAGCCTGAAAAAAATGAACCCATTAAGGTCAAAACTGTTGCCATACCATCAAAAATAATTGTAGTTAATGATAATGATTTGCCTGAACCGCCAACTATAAAAGATATTCAGGATGCGGTTGTTAGCAATAAAACGCAGGATGGTGAAATTAAACCAAACCTGGTGATACTAAACAACACCAATAGCGGAGATGGTGGGATAAAAGGCGGCGAAACTGCTTCTGGAACAGGAGATGAAGTTATAGAATTACCTGGCGTTGATGAATATCCAGAGTTTGAGGGTGGGATGAAAGGTTGGGCAAAATACATCCAACGTAATCTTCGTTACCCATACGCCGCACAGGAAGCAAATACTCAAGGTAAAGTTTTCTTAAGTTTCGTTGTAGAGAAAGATGGTTCGATAAGCAACGTAACCTTACTAAAAGGTATTGGATTTGGTTGTGATGAAGAAGCAATAAAGGTGATTAAGAAATCGCCAATTTGGAAACCTGGAAAAAATAAAGGTACACCTGTTAGAGTACGCTATAACATGCCAATCACTTTTAGCATAAGTAATTAATCATTTAACCTATGAAAAACATTTTAATTCTTTTCGTGTGCTTTGTTTTTGCGGGCAAAGTAAAGGCTGCTGCAGATACTACAAGAACATACAGCGTTAAGTTGGCTAAGGCAGATATCAAAAATGGAAATATAAAATTTCTTTTAAGAGGAGGGATTGTTTCTTCGGTGAAAAAGGGGCAAGAAATATTCGAGAAGAAATATAAAATCAAATATTCTGATTTTGGATGTGTTATGCCATCAGGCCTTTCTATTGAAGATTATAATAAAACTGTTGCTATTTATATGGATAAGATATTCGGTATAGGTTGGCGTGTAGATGTGAGGCGAGATGTGCAGGGGATTTAGGGAATGATATGGAATGTTTGATGGAAGGTGGATTTTAAGAAATGTAAGATGGTTAAGGAAATAAATTCCAGTCCATCTTACATTTTCTGTTATTTTTCATTTATTCTGTATCCATTTTCTAGCATTTACAAATGCTTCCATCCATGGAGAAACTTCATCTTTTCTACCTTGAGGATAATTTGCCCAATGCCATTGGAATAACGAACGTTCAATATGCGGCATCATTACTAAATGGCGGCCAGTTGTATCGCACATCATTGCCGTATTGTAATCAGAACCATTCGGACTGGCCGGATAACTTTCGTACGCATATTTTGCTACTATGCTATATTTATCTTCTGCATAAGGAAGGCTAAATCTACCTTCGCCATGCGATACCCAAACACCTAAAGTGCTGCCTGCTAAAGTAGAAAGCATTACCGAATTGTTTTCTGCCACGGTTAGCGAAGTAAAAATGCTTTCGTGTTTATGACTTTCATTATGCAACATTTTTGGTTTCTCTTCGTGGTCTTTATTAATTAAGCCAAGCTCAACAAATAGCTGGCAGCCGTTACAAACACCAACTGAAAGCGTATCAGGGCGAGCAAAGAAATTTTCTAAAGCAACTCTTGCTTTCTCGTTATACATAAATGCACCAGCCCAACCCTTTGCCGAGCCTAAAACATCAGAGTTTGAAAAACCACCAACTGCACCAATAAACTGAATGTCTTCTAGTGTTTCTCTTCCTGAAATTAAATCAGTCATGTGTACATCTTTAACATCAAAACCAGCCAGAAACATAGCGTTAGCCAATTCACGTTCAGAATTGCTTCCCTTTTCACGAATTACTGCTGCTTTTGGCCTTGGTTCATCAATTATAGGTTTCTTTCCATCAAATTGTGTTGGGAAAGTATATTTTAATAACTGATTTTTATAATTATCAAAACGTTCTTTAGCTTTAACTGGTCCGCTTTGTTTCTTATCTAATAAGTACGAAGTTTTAAACCAGGTATCTCGAAGTGTATCGATATCAAAACTCAAATTATCATTGGCGTTTTTAATTTCTAATGATGCTTTAGCAGTTACTTCTCCAATTTTGAAATATTCAATATTATTATCAGATAAAACGGTCTCTACACTTGCATTAGCCTGAAAAACCAGGCCAATGTTTTCTGAGAAAAGTAATTTAATGCTATCTGTTTCGCCTAAGGCAGATAAATCTAAAGTGGCACCTAAGTCTCTATCGGCAAAACATATTTCTAAAAGCGTGGTAATTAAACCACCACTACCAATATCATGACCAGCCTGTATTTGCTCGTCTTTTATTAATTGTTGAATCGTATTGAATGCTGTTTTAAATTTGTCAGCATTCTTAACATCAGGGGTTTCATCGCCAACTTTATTTAAAATTTGCGCAAATGATGAGCCACCTAATTTATAACTGTCGTTAGAAAGGTTAATGTAGTAAATAGATCCGCCATTTTTTTGAAGAACGGGTTCTACTACCTTAGTAATATCATCGCAATTGCCACCTGCAGAAATAATAACCGTTCCAGGAGCAATTACATCGCCATCAGCATATTTCTGTTTCATCGATAAAGAATCTTTTCCCGTTGGGATATTGATTCCTAACTCAATAGCAAAATCTGAACAAGCTTTAACAGCTTCATATAATCTTGCGTCTTCACCTTCATTTTTGCAAGCCCACATCCAGTTGGCAGAAAGCGAAACGCTTTTTAAACCATCTTTTAAAGGCGCCCAAACAATGTTAGAAAGTGATTCTGCAATGGCAATTCTACTACCTGCTGCAGGATCAATTAAAGCCGAAATCGGCGCATGCCCCACTGATGTTGCGATACCTTCTTTACCAAGAAAATCTAAAGCCATTACACCACAATTGTTTAAAGGCAGTTGCAACGGACCCGCAGTTTGTTGTTTTGCAACACGACCGCCAACGCATCTATCTACTTTATTAGTTAGCCAATCTTTAGATGCTACCGCTTCTAATTGAAGAACTTGCTCTAAGTAATCGTTTAATTTTGTAGAATCGTAAGTTAAGCTTTCGTAAGTACGGTTTAAGTTTTTGTCCTCCATAATAACCTTTGGAGAACTTCCAAACATGTCTTTCAATTCAAAATCCATCGGTTTAGCGCCTGTAGTTGCCGATTCGAATGTAAAACGATGGTCGCCGGTAACTTTACCAACAGTATACATTGGCGAACGTTCGCGATCTGCAATCTTTTGCAATGTTTCGATATGCTCGTTGCCAATAACCAAGCCCATACGTTCCTGAGATTCGTTACCAATAATTTCTTTTGCCGAAAGGGTAGGGTCGCCTACAGGTAATTTATCCAAATCGATTTTACCTCCCGTTTCTTCTACTAATTCTGAAAGACAGTTTAAGTGACCACCAGCGCCATGGTCGTGGATGGAAACAATAGTGTTATGTTCGCTTTCTACCATTCCACGAACGGCATTAGCAGCTCTTTTTTGCATTTCTGGATTTGAACGTTGAATTGCATTTAATTCAATTCCAGAGCCATGTTGACCAGTATCAGCTGATGAAACTGCTGCACCGCCCATACCAATTCTATAATTTTCGCCACCAAGAACAACGATGTTATCGCCTTCTTGTGGCTTTTGTTTTTTAGCCTGACTAGCTTTTCCGTAACCAATACCTCCGGCAAGCATAATCACTTTATCGAAACCTAATTTGCGATCGTTTTCTTCGTGTTCGAAAGTTAAAACCGAGCCTGTAATTAGTGGCTGGCCAAATTTGTTACCAAAATCAGTAGCACCGTTCGATGCTTTGATTAAAATATCCATTGGTGTTTGGTACAGCCATTTTCTTTCTTCAACACTTTGTTCCCAAGGGCGGTTTTCCTCTAAACGAGAAAGCGCCGTCATGTAAACCGCTGTTCCTGCTAAAGGTAAAGAACCTTGTCCACCAGCCAATCTGTCTCTAATTTCTCCTCCAGAACCAGTTGCAGCGCCGTTAAAAGGTTCTACGGTAGTTGGGAAATTATGTGTTTCTGCTTTTAACGAAATAACAGATTCGAAATCGCTTGTTGTATAGTAATCCGGTACATCGGCACGTTTTGGTGCAAATTGCTGTACAATCGGACCTTTTATAAAGGCAACATTATCTTTATAAGCCGAAACAATATCGTTAGGGTTTTCTTCTGATGTTTTACGGATTAATTTAAATAAGGAAGTTGGTTGTTCAACACCATCGATAACAAATTTACCATTGAAAATTTTGTGACGGCAATGTTCTGAATTTACTTGTGAGAAACCAAAAACTTCTGAATCTGTTAGCGGCCTTTCTAAATTTTTTGCAAGCGTATTTAAATATTCAACTTCTTCGTCACTTAAAGAAAGTCCTTCTTGTTTGTTATAGGCTGCAATATCTGTAATTTCTAAGATGGGTTCTGGTTTTATGTTTATGGTATAAACTTCCTGACCAAGTTCAGCGTATTTTTGAGAAAGCATTGGGTCATAATCTGAAAAGTCTTCTGCAACTTTTTGAAACTCTTCAATTCTGATGATTCCATGGATATCCATGTTTTGGGTAATTTCTACCGCATTTGTACTCCATGGTGTTATCATAGCAGCACGTGGGCCAACAAAAAAACCGCTCAGCGCAGTTTCATTTTGTAGTTTGGCACCGCCGAATAACCATTCTAGTTTTGTAATATCAGTTGCTGATAGGGCGTGTTCTGTTTGTAAAACAAAAACCGCCTCGGATTGACTTAAGAAGAAATGAATCATGCTTTTTTTTTGAAGCTGCAAATTTAGGTTTTTTTAATTTAATGATGGCATATATTAATGATAGAATGAATTCTGAATGATATAATGTTTGTAATTTCCTCGATTGAATTTGTTAATGAGATGATGAATACTCAAAATTCAATCTCTTTGGCGCCTTGCCTTGGCATTTTCTAATTCTCTAATTCAAAATTCAATCATTTTTCTGCAACTTTGCCATTTATTCAATCATTCGAAATTCATTCATTTTCTAAATATGTTTAACCGCATTCATCATGTTGCTATAATTTGCTCTGATTACGAAAAATCTAAGGATTTTTACATTAATAAATTAGGTTTCAAGGTATTGGCTGAAGTTTACAGAGCCGAAAGAAAATCTTATAAATTAGATTTGGCCGTTAATGATGTTTATCAGATAGAACTTTTCTCTTTTGAAAACCCTGCTCCCAGACCTTCAAGGCCCGAAGCGCAAGGTTTACGTCATTTGGCTTTCGAAGTGGATGATGTGGAAAAAGAGATAGAAAGGTTAAGTACTTATGGAATTATAACAGAGCCTATTCGTATTGATGAATTTACTGATAAACGGTTTGCTTTTTTTGCCGATCCTGATGGATTGCCTTTGGAGTTATATGAAAAATAACCTGGCATAAAACAAAATAGCCAACAATTTAGTTGTTGGCTATTTAAATACCGATCGAGTACGAATTATTTTAACAATTCAAAGTCCGGTATAAACACGGATCATTCAAATTGCTAAAACAAACATAAGGGATGAAAATTGACATTTAAAACAACCGTTTGTTGAATTTACTAACAGCTGAAGTTTATTGACCGTTTTTTGAATAGTTATTTATTTAAATTATTGATTTATAGTATTTTATACATTTTTTAGTTGTGGATAAATAAAATTAAACTCATTTAGTTGAAGGCAAATAAAAATATTTTCAAATTTAAGCAATTCGATATCGATCAAACTGGGTGTGCAATGAGGATTAATACCGATGGGGTATTGCTAGCCACAAGTGTTTCGCATGCAGAACCTAAAAAGATACTTGATATTGGCACTGGTACTGGTGTAATTGCATTAATGTTAGCGCAAAGATTTTTAGATGCTGAAATTGATGCAGTAGAGATTGATTCGCAAGCGGCTAATGCGGCGAGGCAGAATGCAATGCAATCTATATTTTCTGAGCGAATTAATGTTTATCATTCTTCTTTTCAAGATTTCGAAACAGAAACTAATTATGATTTGATAGTCTCTAATCCTCCGTTTTTTGTTAATGATTTAAAAAATGAAGAAGAACGCAAAGGAATAGCCAGGCATGCTGATGTTGATTTTTTTGACATTCTGGTTCGTAAATCGGCTAAAATACTTTCAAATAAAGGCAAGCTATGGATGGTTCTTCCAGTAAAGCAGGCGACAGAGGTTGAAAGAATAGGCGCTAATGTTAATTTATTTGTGTCTGAAAAAATTAGTATGCATTCTGATAAAGATAAGCCTACGTTTAGGATTATGATTTGCCTTACGAGAGAAAAAGTGGTGGTTAATGAGTGGGATTTTTGCATTTACGAATCAATGAATGTGCATACTGAAGCTTATAAGAGTTTACTTAAAGATTTTTTTCTGAATTTTTAATACGTTAATTGATAAATTAAAAGGCACTAGTATATAGCTTTTTGGAATGATAAGATTGTATAGTAGTTTGTATTGGTTTGTTGCTTTTTTATCTTGATTTGGGCAAGGTTTTTTTTGGTGCACTCCAAATTGTCTTTCGATATTTTTAGCATTATTTAAATTGAAAATATTTACATTTTACCTCATTATATGAAAAAAATAGGTTTGATTTCTGATACACATGGTTATTTGGATGAAAGTGTTTTTAAGCACTTTGAAGACTGTGATGAAATCTGGCATGTCGGTGATTTTGGGCCAAATGTAGCAGAACCATTGGCTGCTTTTAAACCACTTAGAGGTGTATATGGTAACATAGATGATTCTGAAATAAGAAGTGATTTTCCTGAGCAAAATCGTTTTAGCTGCGAAGGCGTTGATGTATTGATGATTCATATAGGTGGTTACCCTGGGAAGTATGCGTCGTCAATTAAGTCGGAAATTTACACTAAGCCACCTAAATTATTTATAACTGGGCATTCGCATATTTTAAAGGTGATGTATGATGAAAAACTAAAATGTTTGCATATAAACCCCGGTGCTGCAGGTAAAAATGGGTGGCATAAGGTTAGGACCTTAGTTCGTTTTTGTATTACTGATGAAAATATTCATACCTTAGAGGTTATAGAGTTATCGGGTAGATAATGTAAAAAATACACTAAGTATGGTTTGTGGCGTTAAAACATTAGGACAATTTATCATAGAAAAACAAGCAGATTTTCCTTATGCGAAAGGAGAATTATCGAGGCTTTTACGGGATATTGCAATAGCAGCTAAAATTGTAAACAGAGAGGTAAATAAGGCTGGTTTGGTTGATATTCTGGGTGATATGGGTACTACAAATATTCAAGGTGAGGAGCAAAAAAAATTAGATGTTTATGCGAATGAGCAATTTATAGCAGCATTAACAAGTGGGGGTGAGTGTTGTATAGTTGCAACCGAAGAGGAGGATGAGATTATTCATATCGAATCTCCTGTTTCTCAAAATGCTAAATACATCGTTTGCATCGATCCTTTGGATGGTTCATCAAATACAGATGTAAATGTTGCTGTAGGAACCATATTTTCTATATATCGGCGTAAATCTACTGAGGGAAAAGCAAGCCTTGAGGATGTTTTGCAAAAAGGCACGCAGCAGGTTGCTGCGGGTTATATTATTTATGGCTCTTCAACTATGTTGGTTTACACTACGGGTAAAGGTGTGAACGGGTTTACTTTAGATCCTTCTATAGGCGAATTTTGTTTGTCGCATCCGAGCATGAAAATGCCTGAAACTGGCTATATGTATTCTATTAATGAGGGTAACTATGTACATTTTCCGGATGGTGTGAAAAAATATATCAAATACTGCCAGGTAGAGGATGATGCTACAAAACGACCATATACTTCACGTTACATAGGTTCAATGGTTGGCGATATTCATAGAAACTTGATTAAAGGTGGAATTTATATTTACCCTACAACTTCCAGATCTCCAAACGGAAAACTAAGATTACTTTACGAATGTAATCCCATGGCGTTTATCATAGAACAGGCTGGAGGAAAAGCCTCTACTGGCTTCGAACGAATTTTAGATATAGGTCCCTCAGAACTTCATCAAAGAGTACCGATTTTTATTGGCTCAAAAAATATGGTCGAAAAGGCAGAGGAAATGATGCTGGTTTATACAGATAAATCAGGCTCGCTTAACGGTAACGTTGAAGCGCAGTTAGAAAATTTAGGTATTGTTGGTGGTATAGATTAAAATACAATTTAAACAAGGACTATATTTTTTCAAAAAAGACAGTTGTGATTAAGTTTAAAAGGTTAATTTACTGAGGTTTGGCTGTCTGATTGTTCATTAAGGTCAGCAGCCATAAAATCACTCATCTCCATTAACTTTCAAAGTTTCTTTCGGGTATACGAAATGGCAGCCCTTATATCACGGTTTGGGTATAATAATTATGAAAGCCGACTTTTAATAAGTCTGAGAATGGAGAAATAAACTTTTGTATTATCCTAAATTTCTGTTGATTGACCAGTTTTTTTGTTGTAAATTTTTTCCTGTCTTCCGCGGTTTTTTATTTGGCTTGAAATTCTCTTTGATTATCAGCTTGTTAACTGTATTTATTTAGATTTTTGGGTGTCCCAGCACTTTTTGGCTTATATTTACCTTGATGTTTGTTCGACAAAAGAAGAATAAA
>NZ_JBHSBY010000093.1:0-11556 GCF_042650905.1 Pedobacter jamesrossensis
CGGTAACACGTGGGAGAGTAGGTCGGTGCCAAATCTTAAAAGCCAAAAACAGGCCTTTAACAAGAACCCTTGCAGTAACAACTGTGAGGGTTTCTTCGTTTATAAGAAAAAATACAAAAAATACAAAAGAGCAAGGAGCAAAGAATAAGGATAAAAGACTAAGTTGCTTAAATCCCCTTAAGGGGAGGCTATAAAGGAATTATTTGAATAGCGTAAAACGGTGAGTGATTCCCTGTCCCACCTAAACCCCATGGCAACGAAAATACTCCTTTGATAATCACCAACCGTTAAGCTCCAATAAAGCACAAACTTAAAAGATTACAAGGAACAGTAGGAATACTTCAATCTGTTGGAAATTGATAGTGATTTGCGTGGAATATATCTGTTAAAAATTGCTAAATTTCTGCAAGGCAAGGCAATAAAACCGTATTATTGTAATCTTACGTAAGTATTGTTATGATTACTATAAATCTGAAAAAACTTTCCATTATTGCGGCTTTATTGTTTTTAAAAACAATCAGCCATGCACAAAGTAAAAATGTTGAGTTGCCAGCCAATTGGTTTAATCTAGATTTGACTGAGTCTGGATATTTTGGAATTAGTACCGAAAAAGCTTATCGAGAAATACTTAAGAATAAACAACCTAAACAAAAGGTAATTGTTGCTGTAATAGATGGCGGCGTCGATATTAATCACGAGGATTTGAAAGATGTGCTTTGGACTAATAAAGGGGAAATACCTGGTAACGGGATTGATGATGATCGAAACGGCTATATAGATGACATTCATGGTTGGAACTTTATAGGCTCTAAAAAAGGAAACCTAGAATTTGATAACCTTGAACTAGTTAGGTTATTAAGAATTTATACACCAAAGTATCAATCTACAACCAATTTAACGCCTTTAGATAGTACTCAAAAAGAAGAGTTTAAACTTTATAAAAAAATGGTTGGCGATTTTGGTAAAAAGTACGAGGATGCAAGTAATACTTTTTCTGTACTTATCGCAATCAATAAAGTTTTGGATTCTGCTGCAAAAATCAATAATAAGAAAGTTCCATCTTATGAGGATATAGATAATTATAAAGCTGATGATGAAGTAGAAGAGCAGGTGAAAAACATTATAAGGAAGGGCTCTAAAGAGGATGGTAGCTTTGAGAAGTTTTATAAAAATATTAAGGATGGTTATAAGCAATATGATGCCATGTTGAAGTATAATCTTAATCCTAAATATGATATGCGTGCTGAGTTGGTTGGAGATGATTATTCAAATCCTAATCAAAGGAACTACGGAAATATTGATGTTAAGGGACCAGATGCTCAACACGGAACACATGTTTCGGGTATAATTGGTGCTAATCGCATTAACAATTTGGGTATTATGGGTGTAGCCAATAACGTTAGCATTATGGCGATTAGAGTTGTACCAACAGGTGATGAACGAGACAAGGATGTTGCAAATGGAATTCGCTATGCGGTTGATAATGGCGCAAAGGTGATTAACATGAGTTTTGGTAAAGCTTATAAATGGGATAAAAAAGCGGTAGACAATGCAGTGAAGTATGCAGAAAGTAAAGGTGTTTTATTAGTGCATGCAGCAGGAAATGATAATCAGAATAACGATATAGAAGAAAATTACCCTAATAAATATTTCGATAGCCCAGAAGCTGATGCCTATAAATTAGCCAATAAAAAACCAACTCTTGCTGATTTTATTCCATCAAAATCCATGGCTCAAAACGGTATGGGTGGAAGGCCGGGTTTAAGTAGGATGCCAGTTATTAAACCATTGCCCTTAGATTCTTCCAAGTTTAGACTGCCCCATGCTTCTAATTGGATTGAAGTTGGTGCAAGTGCCTACAAAGATGACGATAACCTAAAAGCAGATTTTTCTAACTATGGAAAATATAATGTTGATGTTTTTGCTCCAGGCTTTTTAATTAATTCTACAGTGCCAAATAACCAATACGAAGATTTGGATGGAACAAGTATGGCTTCGCCAGTTGTTTCGGGTTTAGCAGCGTTAATATTGAGTTACTATCCTGATTTGAAACCAGCTCAGGTAAGAGATATTATCATGAAATCTGTAACAAAAGTAACGCACAAGGTGAAATATAAAAATGAAAAAGGTGAAAATGTGCGTGTGCTTTTTAGCGAGATTTGTGTAAGCGGAGGCATTGTTAATACGTATAATGCATTAAAATTAGCCGAAACTTATAAATAATTTGAGATATTGGTAGTTTTAGCTACGATTTAATCGTTTTGATAAAATCCTGAAAAGTACCGAAAGGATAATTTTTAGATTTCATCCAGTTGATTAAATTTTCCATTCTTTCAATCATTTTTACTCCAGTGTTTTTTCTTACATAACCCGGGAAGCCGAAGCGTTCAAAATCACTCAAATCAGTAAATTCCCAGGGGTGGAAATAGACATTGAGGTATTTATCTTTTTTATAGGTCCAATTAGATAGGAATTTATAAACTCCTAGTGGTAAATTATGAAAAGACAGCCAGAATAGCGGAAATCTAATTAATGGACTAACAGAGGCAGGAATTTGGAGAACATTTTCTTTAACGAAAAATGTTCTGGATATGTTAAAATTATTGTATCTACCTGGTAAATAAGTCGGATTTATAGAAGTGTTGTAAGTGTAACCAGCTTTTTCAATTTCTTTTTCGTCAACAGGCATCATCCTGGCCATTCGGTAACCAATAATTTCTTTGCCCGAAAGTTCCTCGAGTTTTAATTTTGATTGTAAAAGGTGTTCCGGTTTAAAATCAGAATGATAATAACCGTGTGAAGCTAGCTCATGGCCGCTTTCTGTAATTCGCTTTATTAAGTCAGGAATATTTTCTGCAAAAGTAACGGTACAAAAAAAAGTGGCTTTAACTTTATATTTATCAAGAATATCTAAAATTGCAATTGTACCAGTTCTAGAAATAGCAATTTGGTCTGAAAATGTAATATCCTTTCCATATTCGAAAGGCATGTCAAATTCTTCAATATCGAAACTTAAAAGAACCATTATCTAACAGGTATATTAGTTGAACGAATTATATAATTTGGTCGGTTTTTGGTTTGCATAAACATTTTCCCTACATAAATGCCAATAATACCCAAGATAATTAATTGTAATCCTCCAAAGAAAACAATCGTCATAATAACAGATGCCCAACCAGAGACTTCTACGTTATTAACAAAAGCATAAACGACGTAAGGTATGTAAAGCACCGAGGCTAAAGATAAAATAAAACCTAAATAAACAGCTGAATATAATGGCTTTATACTAAATGAGGTAACACCATGCAAAGCAAGATTAACCATTTTTTTAAACGTGTACTTGCTTTTTCCTGAGAAGCGTGATGCAGGGTTATAACGTATAGCAATCTGTTTGAAGCCTAGCCATTTAACTAAACCTCTTAAAAAGGGCTCATTTTCATGGAAATTTCTGAATACATTAACCACTTTTTGGTCAAGAAGCCGAAAATCTGCAGCACCTGGTTCCAGCTCTATATCAGATAACCAGTTTAGCATTTTATAAAATAAACTAGAAGAACTTCTTTTTCCTTTTGATAGGTTTTTATCATCCGCTCTGATAGTATAAACTACCTCAAAGCCTTCTTCCCATTTTTTTAGCATATCTGGAATAAGTTCTGGAGGATGTTGCATATCGCAATCCATTGAGATTACGCAATCGCCAAAGGCATGGTCCATACCTGCCTTTACAGCTAACTGGTGGCCAAAGTTTTTAGAAAATTCCAAGAAAAAAATATTATCAGATGTTGCTGCGTATTCACTTATCTTTTCAAGCGTATGGTCAGCGCTTCCATCATCAACCAAAATTATTTCATAGTTATAATTTAATGTAGAAAATACACGCTTAATACTTTCTGCAATTACAAAAATATTATCAGCCTCATTGTAAGCAGGAATAACTATGGAAATTAATTTCTTCATTTATCGGAAATCAAATAAGATTCAAAATTTTGTCTCATCATTTGATAAATAATTGTTAGCCAAATGATAAAGCAAGGTAGAGCTTTAAGCGAATATAGACGAATAAATTCTTTAACTGGTTTAGGGAAAATATCTGTTGGAGATAAACTTGTTAGCAGAAATGCAAAAATAAATAAAGCAATTATCCAGGTTTGTTTTGGATTGCGTTGAATAACAAACCATACTGCTATACCGGCAAAAGCAATAATATATGTTGGTGATTCTGAACCACTGCTAAAAATTACTGTAAAAATTAAGGTTGATGCTAGAAGCATTAAACGAAATGCTAAGTTTTTATATTGCTTAATTCTTGTGTATGGTAAGCCAAAAAGTAATAATCCACCTAGTAAAAATGGACCGTTTGGCATGTTAATGTTTCCAGAAATTCTACGAACCATTCCCATAACAGAAATATCTTGAAAGGATGTTAGTGATGCGTTTAAGTCATTTTTATGGACTAAAGATTTGTACCAATCTGTGTATGACTGAATGACGAAAGCTGGCGAAGAAATTACCATTGGTATTAAAAAAAGCACCGCCAGAGCAACAATTCCAGAAAAAATAAACTTTAACTTGTTTTGAACGAAAAAGAAAAAAGCTAAACCTACAATTCCATATAATTTAATAAGTGTTCCGAAAGCAATAAAAAAGGCCGATTGAACTTCTTTTTTCTTGATTAGATAAGAAAAGCTTAGTAAAATAGTACCTGTTAAGGCAATATTAAATTGAAAACTAAATAATGCAGTTAGAGCCTCGTGAGCACAAATCCATGCGATAATGGCTCTTTTATTTATTGATATTGGTAAACTAAATATTCCCCAAAGCAAAATTGAAACATTAGCTATATTCCACAAAATCATACCTAAGCCATCGGGCAATAAGGCAAATGGCGCAATTAAGATGGAAAATAGTGGTCCATAGTGATTACTATCTAAATATTCAGGATAATTATTGTAAAGATTTTGAAAATCTATTGTATGCCAATAAACATATTTAAAAATAAGATAATTGTTAAAACTATGATGCAAATACTGTTTGCCACCAGCTATAATTGCCAGTAAAATATAAACAACTATAATGCATTGTTTTTTCAGTAAAAACTCGGTAATCTTTTTAAGATTATTTTTTTTAACGAGGCCCATTATGATTAGTGCTGCAATATAAGAATTTTAATATTGGACTAATAAATTAGCAAATAACTTATAAAGAAATAAATTTAGCCTTTAACAAGTAAATCGATAACATTTTTTAAAACAGGATTACGGTTCGAGTCTTTCCAAATCATATATAATTCTGTTCTTTGTGGAATATGAGTGAGTTCAATGAACTTCACATTTTCTTTATAACCATACTGCAATGCGGTAGGTACTATTGCTATACCGAGTCCTTCTTCTACTAATTTATAAATTGTTAATGCATTTACCGATTTATGGAAAGTTTTTGGGCGAAAGCCGTGGTCCTCACAAATACCCATGATTAAATCATAATAAAACGGACTATCTTCGCTCGAAAAGAAAATAAAAGGTTCGTTAGCTATTTTTTTTACAGCTTCAAAACTGGCTTTATTCATTGGGTGATTTTTAGGTAACACCAAAGAAAATGTATCCTGATGAATAAGATGTTTAGAAATTCCGTTTTTGAATTGCTGAATTCTTACAAAACCCAAATCCATCATATCTTTCTCCAAAAGTTCTATTTGCAATTTGTTGGGCATTTCATCCAGATTGGTTCGTATTCCAGGAAGCGTTTTATTTAACTTGAAAATTAACTCGGGTATAATTTTTTGCGCTGCCGAACCTAAAAAGCCAATTCTAAGTTCACCTTGATTGCCAGCTTCGATGTTAATAAGTTGTTTTTTAATATTTTCTACATGGCTAAACAAAAGATCAACCTCCTGTTTTAAATAAACTCCAGCTCTTGTCAACTCCACCTTCTTCTTGGTACGGTCGAATAGCTCAACATTCAGTAAGTTTTCCATCTGTTTAATTTGCCTGCTTAAACCAGGTTGCGAAATAAAAAGCCTGTCAGCAGCTTTTCTAAACTTCAGCTCTTCAGCCAATACCTGAAAATATTTTAAATGTCGAAGCTCTATTTGATAACTCATGGTTATTGAATAATGATAAAATTGGTATTTATAGGTATCAAATATAGATGTTATTTTTGTTTAAATATTTGCTTATATGAATGTAAACCAGTTTTTTAATTACGGTATAGATGTGCTTACATCAGATAAGGCGCTCGCAATATCAAGAAGTGAAATATCAGGAATCTTAAATGATGAGACGAGAGCCAAGGTTATAGAAAGCAGTAATGTAGTAGAAAGAATTGCAGGCGCAGGTAAGGCAGTTTATGGAGTAAATACAGGTTTTGGACCACTTTGTACGTCTATGATTTCGGAAGATGATTCCTGTAAACTGCAAGAAAATATTTTAAAGAGTCATGCAGTAGGCGTTGGCGAACCAATAAGTACAGAGATTTCTCGTTTAATGCTTATCCTAAAATTACATGCTTTAGCTCAGGGTTATTCTGGAATAAGAATAGAAACCTTAGAGCGAATGATATGGTTTCTAGAAGTTGGTGCTACTCCTGCTGTTCCAAAACAAGGTTCGGTTGGGGCTTCTGGCGATTTAGCACCACTTTCGCATTTATTTTTGCCTTTGATTGGACTTGGAAAAGTAAGTTATAAAGGAAAAATAATCCAAACCGCAGAACTTTTAAAAGACCATAATTTACAACCTATAGCTTTGGGGCCAAAAGAAGGGCTTGCGCTTATAAACGGAACTCAATTTATTGCAGCACATGCTGTAATGGTCGTGAACCGTTTATACAATTTGCTTGTTTCTGCAGATGTTATTTCGGCAATGATGGTTGATGGTTTACTAGGTTCTAAAAAACCTTTTCATGCAAAACTTCATCAATTAAGGCCATATCCCGAAAGTATTAAAGTTGCAGAAAGAATCAGTATACTTTTAGAAGATTCAGAAATTGCAGCATCTCATTTAAATTGTGCTAAAGTTCAAGACCCCTATTCTTTGAGGTGCATACCACAGGTACATGGTGCATCTTGGAACGCCTGGAAGCATTTGAATGAAGCCTTAGAAATAGAACTGAATTCTGTAACAGATAATCCTGTAATATTTAGCGACGATTTAACGATTAGCGGAGGTAATTTTCATGGTCAACCGTTGGCTTTGCCTTTAGATTATGCCTGTTTAGCCGCTTCGGAAATAGGAAACATCAGCGACCGCAGAATTTATTTATCATTAGAAGGCAATACAGCGGGAGTACCAAAACTCTTAATGAAAGAAACTGGATTGAACTCTGGTTTTATGATTGTTCAATATACTTCAGCGGCTTTAGCTAGCGAAAATAAAGGACTTTGTTTTCCCGCAAGTGCAGATAGTATTCCAACTTCACTTGGGCAAGAAGACCACGTTAGTATGGGTTCTATTAGTGGACGCAAAGCTTTACAGGTTATAGAAAATGTAGAAAAAATTTTAGGAATCGAGCTTTTTTGTGCAGCTCAGGCTGTAGATTATCATCATCCTTTAAAACAAGGGAAAATATTAACCGCAGTTCATGATTTTGTAAGAACGAAAATTGAACATATTGAGCATGACCAGATTATGTACGATATAATGGAAACTTCCATCAATATGGTTAAGGATAATAGCATTGTAGAAGTCTCATCAACGGCAGCAAAAGAAAATAATATTGCCTTTCTGTAAAATCGAAGAAAATGAATTTTAAAGAGCAGATATTAAGTGGTATTCCATCGGTTTTACCAGATAAGAAATTAAGAAATCCAAAGCTTAGTCATGCGCCAGTTAGAATGGCAGTATTAAATGACGAGGAAAAGAGACTAAGTCTGCGAAACGCATTGCGTTATTTTCCTCGCGAATGGCATGTAGAACTGGCTGCTGAATTTTTAGAAGAATTAGATAACCTGGGGCACATTTATATGTACAGGTTTATGCCAGATTATGAAATATTTGCCAGGCCGATAAGCGATTATCCTTGTAATTGTGAACATGCAGCGGCGATTATGCTTATGATTCAAAATAATCTCGACCCCGCAATTGCTCAGCATCCGCAAGAATTAATTACATACGGTGGAAATGGAAGCGTGTTTCAAAATTGGGCGCAATATTTAATCGCTATGAAATATCTTGCGGTTATGACTGATGAGCAAACTTTGAATATTTATAGCGGTCATCCGCAGGGATTATTTCCGTCTACTTCTGCAGCGCCAAGAGTTGTGGTTAGTAACGGTATGATGATTCCGAATTATTCTTCGCCAGCCGATTTAGAAAAATTTAGCGCATTAGGTGTAACGCAGTACGGACAGATGACCGCTGGTTCTTATATGTACATTGGGCCGCAAGGTATAGTTCATGGTACCGCAATTACCTTAATGAATGCTTTTAGAAAAAAGGGTTTTTATGGTGAAGCTGTTGCAGGGAAAATATTTCTTACCGCTGGCTTAGGCGGTATGAGTGGTGCGCAAACTAAAGCGGGCAATATTGTTGGCTGTATAACAGTTTGCGCCGAAGTTAATCCGCAGGCAGCCGAAAAAAGAAAACAACAAGGTTGGGTTGATGAATTAATTGAGGATTTGGATACTTTAGTTTCGCGTGTTTTACTTGCTCAAAGTAAAAAGGAAATTGTATCAATTGCTTATATTGGTAATGTGGTTGATGTTTGGGAAACTTTTTACCAAAAGAGTATTGAGGTAACCATAGGTTCAGACCAAACATCTCTTCACAATCCTTATTCTGGTGGTTATTATCCGGTAGGTTTAAGTTATACCGATGCAAATGTAATGATGGCTGAAGATGCTGAACAATTTAAAATTTTTGTTCAAGAATCTTTAAGAAAGCAAGCTAAAAGTATTGGAGCACATAGCGCTCGTGGCACTTATTTCTTTGATTACGGAAATGCCTTTTTATTAGAATGCAGCAGGGCGGGGGCGGATGTTCTGGCTGAGAATAACATAGATTTCAAATATCCGTCTTACGTAGAAGATATTTTAGGACCATTGTGTTTCGATTATGGTTTTGGTCCTTTCCGATGGGTTTGTGCTTCAGGAAAATCTGAAGATTTAGAAATAACTGATAAGATTGCCAGAGCTGTTATGGAAGAAATAAAGCTTACAGCGCCAATAGAAATTCAACAGCAACTTCAAGATAATATAAACTGGATAATTGGTGCAGCTGAAAATAAATTGGTTGTAGGTTCTAAAAGTAGAATTTTATATGCTGATGCGGAAGGCAGGACAAAAATTGCTGCCCGTTTTAATGATGCAGTAAAAAATGGGTTATTATCTGCGCCAGTTATTTTAGGAAGAGACCATCATGATGTTAGCGGAACAGATTCTCCTTTTAGAGAAACCAGCAATATTTACGATGGAAGCCGTTTTACTGCCGACATGGCCATACAAAATGTAATTGGGGATAGCTTTAGAGGGGCAACCTGGGTTTCTATTCATAACGGTGGTGGCGTTGGTTGGGGCGAAGTTATTAACGGTGGCTTCGGGATGGTTTTAGATGGCACAGAACAAGCAGCTCAAAAATTGAACAATATGCTGTTTTTTGATGTTAATAACGGTATCGCTAGAAGAAGTTGGGCCAGAAATAAAGAAGCTCGTTTTGCCATTGAAAGAGAAATGGAAAGAACACCAACATTAAAAGTTACACTGCCTAATTTGGTTGATGACGATATAATTGATAAGTTGATATAATTTTACCCGTAAACAACGCCTAGTTATTTGAGTTCATAGAAAGAAAAAAGTAGCTAAGTTATGGTCTGTGGGTACACAGTCCATGGCGTTTAGAACATCGACCATGGTGCTAAAATTTTATTAACCTAAAAAGGCAAGGATTTATAACCCTTGCCTTTTCAAATACTATATCAAAATTTACAAGCCAATACCTAAAGTAAAGGCTCTTGCTGAAGTTGAAATTGTACCTAATGCAGTAGCAGCGCCAGTTGTTAAATTAACTGTATAAATTTTCTGAATGCCTGCTACAGTGAAAAGTCCGTATGCAGTTCCCGAAGTTGAGCCAATATCGAAGCCATTTGCAGCTTCAACATTAATGCCAAGTGCGCCAACATCGACCAAAGTTCCCAAGTTAGGCGGGTCTTGTTTGTAAAGTCTGTCCATTTGCGAATCAATATCAAAAAGTACCGTAGTTGTAGCACCAGCAATATTATTGGTGTAAGCGGCACCTGCAATGTTTGCTGTAGTCATAGAAATATTTCCATCGACAATTAAAGTTCCATCGGCAGGATTGAAACGTAGATTTTGACCAGTATTGCTAACAATTCTAATTCGATCAACCGTTGGATTAAAATCAAAACCAAACGAGGTTCCTATAAGCAATGTGGTTAAAGGAGTTGTACCAACTGCAGCGGCAACTCCCGAAGAAGCATTTATTGTATAAATTCTGCTTGTGCTACCAAGCGCAAATAACTGACCATTAACCGGTCGCATATCTAAACCAAGAATTGTTTCTCCTGTCTGAATTCCAGTAATTGGTTTTGCTATTATAGCAGGTGATGTAGCAAGCGGATTGAAAATTAAAAGTTCATTTGTTGCAGATATTGCATAAGCAACAGGTTCGGTTGGTATTGCTATTCCAGTAATCTGCTGAGTGAAGTTTCCAATTCTCGATGCTTTTCCATTTGTTAAATCAATTGTGAAAAGCGAAGAAGTACCAGCCACAGATAATGCTGCTAAGGCAGAAGTTCCATCAGGATTAATATCAAATCCACTTGCGTCTTCAACATCAAAACCAAGGCTACCAACTTCTACAAGTTTACCATCATTTGGTGGGTCTTGTTTATGAAGTTTATCGTTTGCTACATCTATGCCAAATAGTACAGTAGTTGTTGCGCCAGCTTTATTTTGCGTGTAAGCAGATGCCGTAATTTTTGCATTCGTAACACCATTTATCGCACCATCAGTTGCTGCAACGGCACCTGTTTCTGGATGTAAACGCAGGTTTTGACCAGTTGAAGTAACCAATCTAATTCTATCAACGGTTGGGTTAAAATCAAAACCAACGGAAGTTCCGGTAATAGCAGGAGTGAATGGTGTGGCAGAAACTGCTCTTGATATACCTGTTTTTGAGTCGATGATATATAAACGACTTGTACTACCAACGCCATAAAGTTGGCCCGTTGCTGGTCTGAAATCGACACCTAAAATAGTTTCGCCTGTTTGTAATCCTGATAAAGTAACTTGAGACGTAATGCTCGAAGGGTTTTTCGCATTAACAAAAAGTAACTTGCCATCGGCAGTTAACGCATAAATATTTAAATCAGGACCAGGAACTAAAGTTTCCTGTTCATTGTAACCTCTGTCTTTTTTGCAAGATGAGAATAAAAAAGTTAAAGATAAAGTACATAGTACTGCTATCAATGTGTATTTAGTTTTAAGCATTTTAAAAAAGTTTTATTGAAATAGGCACTTGATGAATACTAATAAAATTAGTAAATTAGCTTTATGGAGAATCGCTTTAAAAGTTTATCAATATTTGAATTTCAGTCTAAATTTCC
>NZ_JBHSBY010000094.1:0-11646 GCF_042650905.1 Pedobacter jamesrossensis
TCAGGCTGAATACAGGCGTTCCGCCATCTATATCCGTAACGGTGATTGTACCGTTCTGAGGTGAATCCTCCGGTGTAGTGATTGCTGGTGATACTGCTACCGGAACATCATTTACCGGGGTAACCGTCAGCGTAAGGGTGTTGGTGACCGTACCTCCATTTCCATCGCTTACCGTATAAGTAATCACGGGCACTGCACCATTGAAATCCGCTACCGGAACAAACGTATAGCCGCCGTCGGCATTTATAGTAATTGTTCCTGCGCCTGGAATCAAAAATGCTGTTCCTGCTGAATGGTCTACCCCTGCAATAGTATATTTGCTAACTGACAAAGTATTCAAATCAGCATCTATATCATTCGAAAGAAGACCAGAAGCTGCAGGAACCGTTAAGGTTACATCCTCAGGAGTAGTGCCTAAATCGGGAAGGGATACAGGAGTTGTATTAACTACAAGTACCGCAGAACTGGTTTTAATATTGTTACAACTACCGCCCAGTCCATTGTTTGTACACTCAAATTGTGGATTAGTCGGCGGAACGTTCGCCAAGGTATTTGTCGCATCAGGATCAGTTACATCGTTAGGTCGCATGATCGTTGCAGTAACATTAAGAGCGCTTCCCGCAACAACTGATGGAATTGCCTTAACGGAAACCACATAACTTATCGAGCAGCCATTAGCAAGGGAAAGTTTGGAATTATAAGTGAATTTATCTGCAGAAATAGCATTCTCTACCTCTGCTGCACATGAGGTGGTTGACACTACATTGGTTATCTCATAGCCCGCTGGCACGGTAAAAGAGAACGGAGCTCCCGTTACATCACTTGGCCCGTTATTTCTCGTAACAACCGTATAATTAACAGTTCCGTTGGCGGCGATAGTGCTTGCAGAAGGAGTAATACTGACCACTTCAAGATCGGCTTGTTTCACCTCTACAAGAAGGTTGAGGGTTTCCTCGGTACCAAGGATAAAAGTCCATGTATCCATAGACTTATTATCTCCGAAAGTGCCCGAGGTGGGGCTTGTTACTGTTCCCCACTTATGCCCGTTTGTCGCACTTGAAGTTCCAGCTGGTATGTCAAACTGGCTTGCATTTATAGGGCTTGAGGGAACATCACTGACCGTAATATCTGAATCATCCCAGTAAACAACGTTTGACTGCACGGTTGAGTTGTCTGCAGCCAATAAATCAAGAATCAAACCATTTGGATTAACTTCCATGTCAAAATATGGAAAATGAACTTCTGCTCCCTGAAGCTGCACAGTAAGAGTTGCAGGAATAGAACCTGAAGGTAGAAGTGTCCCCGAACCATCTTTCCCATCCCATACCACGGAATTTGAGCCTGACAGTGCATTTCCGCTTAATGTTCTGGTTGGGAAATACAGCGGATCTCCAACAGGCCTGGTACTGATAATTTTAATGGCGTATCTGCCGGCTAAGTTCGCATCAAAAATCACATTGCCACCTTTGTTGCTCACCTGCCCTATTGTTCCGTCAATACCGACAATATTCAGGTTGCTAACCTCTGGATTTAACCTTGCGTTTTTCAACCAAGTGGTTCCCCCAGGAACTGCACCAGAAGAAAGTGCTGGCAAATCAGATGCCGGGAGCGTGTAAAACATCTTATGAGTGATGGAAGATTGGGTATCGGAATTTCTAGGATCCTGAATCTGAGAGGCAATGCCTGTAGTCGTATTGACACTTTTGTACTTGGGCTGATCAGTAGCATCTACCAGTCCTTTGTTATTGACAAAGAAAGTAAAACTGATTCCATTATTACCGTTGTTGTTGGTTCTATATACGAAGCCATCTTTAGTCAGCACATACATGATTCCGTAAAAATTCCTATTTGCTGGGAAGGCCGAACCCGCATTTATATCTAGGGTAAGAATATTTGCATAAACCCGCCCTGGTATGAGTGCACCAGTTGAAGTATTATTCGAAAATATGGAAACATCCCAGGCTGATAGCAGCGCACTACCTGCACCATTATTTACCCAGTTATCTGTTGCGGCAATATCCGCCCTTCCTGTTGTATTATTTGCTGCTGCTCCACCTCCTGCAATGAATTCGATTTTATATAATCCAGCCCCACCCGAAGGTACCGCATAGTATACTGGCGTATAAAAGTTTCCGCCTACAATACCAGGCTGACGAGGTCCTGCAAGTTCAGCGGTTCTGTTTGATATTAGTCCGTTTGCTGAACCCGTAAAATTTGTAATCGTTCCATCGGGAGCCGTCATTCTTATGGCCGCACTTCCAAGACCCATTTCGCTGCTGGCCATGGTGATAAGTTCACCTTCTTTAGCATAAGCAAAGTGTGCGTTAAGTCCTGGAAAAGGATAGGAAGCCGAGGAAACCGTACTCGAGCGGAGTTTAGCTCTCCCACCATTTGCCGTTGAAGGATAAAGATTTTTAGAGCCGTCTGCAAAAACTTGCGTACTGACTAAGATGCCGAGAACAATAAAGACTGTTTTCAGGCGTTTGTAATAATGGGACATAGATGCGTTTTTCAATTCTAACGCAAAATTAGTTTTGCATAGAAATTTCGTGTAACAATCTGTTGGGCTACTCTTCATCCCAAAGAATTGTTACATCCGCTTATTGTTAC
This sequence comes from Pedobacter jamesrossensis, assembly GCF_042650905.1. NCBI lineage: Bacteria > Pseudomonadati > Bacteroidota > Sphingobacteriia > Sphingobacteriales > Sphingobacteriaceae > Pedobacter > Pedobacter jamesrossensis. The sequence goes on from NZ_JBHSBY010000094.1 coordinate 2,611, forward strand.
TTATTCCCCTTTATTAGCCCAAGGAATGACATTTAACTGGATTGATGGGCTTTAAATTGTGTAGGCGTCATTCCTGTGACAACTTTAAATTGTCTGTTGAATGATATTCTGGAATTAAAACCAGACTGTCTAGCTAAAGATTCGACTGATAGCAGGGCATCGGTTCTAATTAATTCACATGCAAATTCTACTCTTGCCTGATTTACAAAATCATAAAAGGTTGTCCCCATATTAAGGTTTAGAATTTGGGATAGATGATGGGGAGATATGAAGAGAAGTTTTGCCAGCTTTTCAATTGAGAGGTCAGGATCGAGAAAGATTTGATTTTCAGACATTAAATTTTCCAAGCGCTTCACGTAACTAGTTTGATAGTCATCTTTTAGAAGTGATTTCGAATATTTAGGTTTTTGCGGCTCTGAGAGAGGAATTGTAACTGAAGACATTAGGATCTCACGCTGGATTTTTTCCCTTTTTTGAAGATAATAAAAAACAGTAATCAAATGAACCAAAAAGCAGGTATACATCAGGAATCTGACTGTTGTTCCAGGGGAAAAATTGGCATCAAATAATGGTTTATTGAAAAGTATTACTGCTGTTAGAAAGGATAAGAAAATTAGAAGGATAATTGAAGAAAGAATAAATAAATATTTGATAAAAAATCTTTTAATGTGATTATTAGAAGAAAAATTCATACCCCATATTGCATAGCCTCCAAATGAAAGGCAGAATGATACACCGTTGATTGTCGTGTAGAAGGTATCAAAAGATTCACTAGACTTAAAAATAGCGAAAATGAAACAGATACCTGAAAAAATAAAGGGAGAAAAATGAATTACTATATTAACAGGATTCAGTTTATTTTCTGCAAGTACACGAAGAGCTAAATATAGCAACGGACCATAGATTAAAGGAAAGGGAACCATCTGTTTCACACCGTAGTATTTGGATGTATTCCAGCCTATTATAAAAACATAACTTATATGTACCAGAACAAATAAGTTTTCCCATAAAAGAACTTTCTCAAACAACTCTTTATTTTTACCAACAGCAATAATGCAAATGTTAATTATAGATAATATTATTATCGTATAGAGTAAAAACTGTAGAATCATTCTTTAGATAAGGCTTTTTGAATCGTCTTTAAGAAACTCCTCTGGTGTAAGTCCTGTATAGCGTTTGAAATATTTAAGAAAAGATGTCCGGGAATTAAATCCACATTGGTGAGCAAGAGAATCTATTTTTAACCTAGCTCCATCGGTTCGCAATCTGTTCACCGCATAATTTACCCGGAACTGCGCAACATAAGGATAGAAGCGAGTATCATAATTTCGAAAAATTCTGGAAAAATAGTGTTTAGGAATGTTAAGCGTTTTCGACAATGATTCGATGCTCAGATCAGGGTCGAGATAAATCTCTGTTTCCTGAAAAATTTTTTCTAGGCTTGCCTTATATGCTACTATTTTTTCGTCACCTATTTCTCGCTGTACCTCATTCAATGTCTGAGTTGTGGTTTCAGCAGAAAAAGCTTGTCTGTGTTTTATCTTGAACTTAGCGATAAATATCACGAGTATACCCAAGAGTCCATAAGTCAAAAACCTAAAATCAATACCCATATCAACACTTAAAAACCCCCAGCACGCGTACATCATCACATATAGAAAGGCTATCAAAAAGTAAATCAGCGCTATTATAATCGCAAGCTCAGTTATTCCATCAAGCACAAAGCCCGGTCTTCTTACTAGCCGTAATACCTCAATAGAATAACAAAAAAGTGAGATTGAGATAATGATATAAGAATTTTGATAGTAATAATATAATTCTGAATTCCAGGGATGCTCGAAATGGGTAGTCGCTAATGTGATAGCAAATAGAGTAAGTGTTAAAAAGAACGGTAATAAATGGAATAGAAATCTCCGGTATGTGACCTTCTTACACACAACGATATACAAAAGTGGCCCAAACAAAAGCCATGTTGGACTCCACAAATTATCTCTGGACTTCAATCCTTCAGGTGTTAACTGAAGTTTATAGAAAAAATTAATTAGTGCAAGTAATAATATTAAAGGGAAAATGGCACGTTGACTTTTAACAAAAGCAGATTTATTGTTCTTCATTCGGTACATAACTCATCCAATATGATACCCGTTGAATAACTTTATGGTAGAAATTCACGGAAACAAATCACAGGTGGGATGAGCCTTGATTAGTGAGCGGCTACAAATATATATTTTTGCTTTAAATAAATACTGTTAAATACCAAGAAGTGACCACAACGACTATTTTTGATTCTTTCAAAAGCAGGCATAAGTAAATGTCCAAAAAAACTTCGTAGAGGATATTTTGAATTTATCCATAAAAACGCTTGAAAGAAAATAAGCTGGCGATAAACTCGATAAAAGGACATCACCTTTGGTATTTGATGTTACTAGGGTTCTCGAGCATACTTATCAAGTATTTGATGATGGTTATTCCGCTCTATAGTGGGTTTACCACCATTCCTCTGGATAATTACCAGTATAGATTTTTGATCCAAATCAATTATCGAAAAACGGTATAATGATAATCTAAACTCTACATTTAAAATTAATTTTAATGCATAAATAGTTTACAGTAATTTTAACAAAAGTTGTAACAATGCAGTCAGTTATTATAAAGCCTAAAAATGAAATTCTAAAACGGTATATCCAATATTTTCTATTTTTCAAAAAAGATTCTGATCAAACTCTAAGATATACCACTTTTCCTAATAATAATTTATGTCTCTCTATTTATAAAGAGAATAGCATTGATTACCAGAAAACGCCTGAAAGCAACCAATGCCTCATCTATAAAGGGATGAAAGGTTTTGTAAGCAGGCTCTATGGTTTTCATAACAGACCTTTTGAAGTTGAAATTTATTCTCCGTTAGACCAAATTTGCATCTTGTTCAATCCTTCGTCATTACGAGCGTTCACAAAAAAACCTTACAACTCGTTACTATCATCGGATTCAGTTTTCCAGGAAATATTCGGTCTTAAATCCAATCAAATTATAGATAGTATTTTTGCAGTAGATGATCTAAAACTGAGAGCTGAGATACTTGAAAACGTATTGATGAACGAGCTAAAAAATGAGATATCTCCGAAATTGCAAGAAGCGATTTTTCTAATCTCAGATACCAAAGTAAACTCAATGAGCATAGGGACACTCAAAAATAGACTTAAAATTAGCGAAGTTACTTTGTTTCGATTGTTCACAAATCACTTGGGACAAAACCCTAAATCATATTTGCGAACAATTCGATTTAGGAATGCGCTAACCGATATAACTGATTCAAAACAATCACTCTCAAATATTGCATATACCCACGATTTCTTCGATCAGGCTCATTTTATTAAAGACTTCAAAAATTTTTCGGGAAACACACCGAAGGAATTGATAAAAAGACTTTCTATCCATCAGGACAATTTAGCTTGGATATACAATGAGCGCGCAGCTGAATGATTTTTACAATTTTTAAATATTTTATTTAGTTTCTTTTGTGCTTTAACTGCACAAAAATGAAAAAGACCTTATTATTTCTATTTATCATTGTTATATTATCTCCGTTCTCTTGGGCTCATGCGCAAAACGATTGTGAGAAGGAGTTGCAAAAACTCATAGTGGTAGTTGAAAGTGACTACCCAGGCTTTAGTGAAAAAACAAAGAATAAAATTGCCTATAACTATTTTAAGAAAAATCTGATAAACAAATCGTCAATCTGTAACGCCAATGAGTGTTTAGCGATATTAAAAGAATATCTAACGTTTTTCAGAGATGGTCATCTTTTTATTGTAGATAATTCCTCCTATTTACAAAGGAGTAAGATGGATAAGAAAGAAATCATAAAACCTGGATATAACTGGCATAAAAAAATAATAAATTCAAAGGACTCATTGGAGGGTATATGGAAGAATGAAGACTTTAAAGTTGGCATTATTAAAACTGAAAGTAATTCTTACAAAGCATTGATTATTTCCGCAAGAGATTCTTACTGGAAACCAAATGATATTCTTTTTTCATTGGATACAAATCACCAGGGAAATTATCACAATAACGATACATCATATTTTAAGGATTCCTACACACTTAAAAATCCAAAGACATTATTTTTCAATAAAACAAGGCACTATTTTTTAAAAGATAATGCAAATACCTTAGATACGATCGAAATAAAAAATAGGCTCGATAGGTTGCTAGGCTTATATATAGAAAAACTAACTCCAAAAACTACACTCCTTAAACTTGAAAAATTTGATTATTCCTTCGTTGAAAAAATTGCAAAATTGATAAAAGATAATAGTCAACTTCTTGAAGAATCTGAAAATTTAATTATAGACTTAAGAGGTAACGGTGGTGGAACAACTGATGCCTTTGCCCCACTAATCCCATATATTATGACGGGCAAAACAAGAAGTATGAATGTTGAGCACTTAATAACTGGTTTTTTAATTTCAGGAATTGAAAACTATTCTAAAGGGTTGCCTATTGATGAAGAACATAAATCTCAAAAGTCAGAACTCAAAGAAAAACTAATCTATTACAAAGAGAACTTGGGTAAATTTGTTTTAAACCCAGGTCAAGAAAAAGTAGATGTAAATAATTATGAACCAATTGCGAAAAGTCCCAAAAAAATTGTTTTTCTGGTAGATAAGAAGGTTGGGAGTTCCGCAGAAGCATTACTACTATTGGCGAAACAAAGTCAAAAGGTAAAAGTAATAGGTACACCGACACAGGGTGTATTGGACTATGCAAATGCATATATATCTAACTATTCCTATAACGGGTTTCCATTAATAATACCCACATATAGAAGTTTAAGGTTGCCTGATTACCCAATCGACAATATAGGAATACAGCCAGATATCTATTTGGATAAAACTGTACCGGATTGGATCCGATTTGCAATTGGATACCTAGAAAATTAAAGTCCGTTAAATTTAGGAAGTTCTAAGTAAAATTAAAAAGGTATATTTTATCGATGGAAGAAAGGTTATTTGTAACAACAGAGCTTTGAAGATTCTCAAAAACGGTTGTATTTAGGTAGGTTCATAACATATTATCACAAGTTTTTTGGAGTAAAAAAATACTGATGGTATCGAACTCCTACACTTTCTCTTTCAGCTGTAAATCCTTATAAAGGCATAGTATTATTTTAGAACATCCTTAGTTGTATTTTCATTTCTCAGCCGATATAAATATTTCGCTTCGACCTTATAGGAGTGCTGTAAGGATCAACCGATGCCGGCCAGCACAAGCGGCCACTATTGACACTTAATACATCTTAAAAAACAGTTCAACACCTCTATTTCACAACACTACACTAAAAAAAATCATTCAAAGAAGCCATCGGCAAACAATTATTGAATCTAACTGTATTGTATTAATGAGCGTAAAATTCATAGTACCCTTGTCGATTTTTGGTATTGGCTGCCACAACTCCAATTCCAATAAGGGTTCTAGGGTTGATAAGGTTAAAAAACGGATAACATTATCAAGTTCAGGAATCATCGATTCGACCAGATCAATTCTAAATCAACCAATTGCCTTGAAAAAAAAGCTAAAGGAAGGGAAAATTAGTAATGCCGAATTTAAAAAAACCAATTCAGATCTGATGGCAACCTATCTTGCTTTGTACAATAGTTTATCCCCTGCCGATGCACTCATTATGACTCAATACAAAATACAAAAAGAGAAAGAAGTTTTGAAGAATAGTCTTAAAAACACAAATGCTCCAAGATGGGAATAGATAAAGATAACAGTGGCAATGCCAAAGGTAAACTTGCCAACTGGTTCATTGGACTATATAATGTTTTTGGTTTTATTGGAAGATTCTTCAAAGAAGCTTTTCTTCCGCCTTACGAATTTAAGGAACTCATGCGGCAATGTTATGAGATTGGTTACCGGTCTGCCTTACTGATTTCCACAACTGGTTTTATAACCGGGTTGGTTTTCACCAAGCAGTCCAGACCCTCTCTGTCAGAATTTGGCGCCACATCCTGGTTACCCTCTTTGGTAGGCATAGCTTTACTTCGCACCCTTGCTCCGCTCTTAACCGGGCTTATTGCGGCTGGAAAGGTAGGCTCAAGCATTGGTGCAGAGCTCGGGTCTATGAAAGTTAGCGAACAAATCGATGCAATGGAGGTTAGCGCAACAAATCCTTTTAAATTTCTGGTCGCTACCAGGGTTTTGGCTGCGACCATCACCATGCCTATTCTAACTTTTTATACTGCAATGGTCGGCATGCTTGGCGCACTGCTGAATGTATCTGTAAATGAGGGCACAAGTGCAACAACCTTCTTTCAGAGTGCGCTGGAGAGTATAACTTTTTTAGACATTATCGCATCTACGATAAAGGCGATCTTATTTGGCTTTACCATTGCAATAGTTGGATGCTACCAGGGATATCACTCTTCAAAAGGCACTGAAGGGGTTGGTAAGGCAGCAAATTCTGCGGTCGTTACAGCCATGTTTCTGATTTTTATAGAGGAGGTTGTATGCGTACAAATTTTTAGTCTTTTTAATTCATAATCATACTATGATATCAAAGAGTATAACAAATCCGCAAAGCGAAAAGGTTATTGAAATAAAGGGGTTAAATAAGGCATTTGGAGCTTATCAGGTTTTAGAAAATGCTTCCTTGGATTTATATAAGGGTGAAAATCTTGTCGTTTTAGGGAAAAGCGGAACCGGAAAATCAGTTTTAATCAAAATCATTGTTGGCCTGCTTTCTCCCGATAGCGGAAGTGTTATCGCATTGGGACAAAAAATAGACGAAATTTCTTACCCTGAGCTTTTAAAGCTTCGATTAAGAATTGGATTTTCTTTTCAAAACAGTGCGCTATACGATAGCATGACCGTTCGGGAAAACTTGGAATTCCCTTTGGTTCGCAATGAGCGAAATAAGAGCAAGACTGAGGTGAATGCACTGGTAGAGGAAATGCTGGACGCTGTTGGCCTATCGCAAACCATAAACCAAATGCCTTCGGAGCTCTCAGGAGGACAGCGCAAAAGAATTGGTATTGCCAGGACCTTGATTTTAAAACCTGAAATCATGCTCTATGATGAACCCACTGCAGGCTTAGATCCCATAACTTCAAAAGAGATTAATAAACTCATCAACGATGTTCAGGAACGCTATCACACCAGTGCGATCGTGATCACACATGACCTCACCTGCGCGAAAGAAGTTGGAAACAGAGTGGCGATGTTGGTCGATAGGCGTTTTGACAGACAGGGAAGTTTTGATGAAATTTTTACTACGGGCGACAAACAGGCCCAACCATTTTTTGATTACAATTTTATACAATAAGCATGAACGATAATAGAAAAAAAATTACGGTTGGCATTTTCCTGGCCATTGGAATACTGATATTTGTAGTAGCCATATTCACCTTGGGAAGTCAAAAGAAAACCTTCGTTAAGAGCTTTAACCTAAGCGTGGTATTTAATGATATTCAGGGCTTGAAGAAAGGAAATAACGTCTGGTTCTCGGGTGTAAAGATCGGAACCATAAAAAAGATTGATTTCTATGGAAACTCCCAGGTAAAAGTCCTGCTAAGTATTGAGGAAGATGTCCATAAATACATCCATAAAGACGCAGGGGCCAGCATTGGGGCTGATGGGTTAATAGGAAACAAGATTGTAGTACTAACTGGAGGAACACCAAAATTCCCTTTTGTTGAAGACGGAGATATGCTTAAAGTAAATAACTCGCTCTCAACCGACGATATTATGAAGACTTTGCAGGTGAACAACAAGAACCTGGTTGATGTGACCTCTGATTTCAAGATACTTTCCCGTAATTTAATTGACGGGAAAGGTGCTGCCGGAGCACTTCTAAGCGATGAGCAACTGGCACAAAATTTTAAATCAATGGTATCTAATTTAAATCGAACTTCGCTTGCGAGCTCAAAGGCAGCTATGGAATTAAGTGCCTTCAGCAAAACGGTGAATACCAAAAACGGACTGATGGATAAGCTTCTAACAGACACGGCAGTGTTTTCCAAATTAGAGCGATCAGTTGGAAGCTTACAACAAACCACGCAATCAGCAAGTGTAATGGCCGCAAATCTGGAAGCGGCATCAGGAAAACTTAAAACATCAGACAATGCTGCAGGACTGCTGTTAAATGACGCCGCGACCGCTCAACAGGTAAGAACCATAATGTTAAATCTGGAAAAAAGCAGCAAAAAACTTGACGAAGATTTGGAGGCGTTACAAAGTAACTTCTTACTCCGCGGTTTTTTCAAAAAAAGAGCTAAAGATTCCTTAAAAATGAAAAATAATTAACTATTTAAACTCAAACGCAGGGTACAAACGTTAAGTGAACCAACCAATTCACGTCCTCACTTCCACTAAATCATTAATACTGTAACCAGCAACCATTTATAACAAATTTATTTCCAGCGAAACGGGGGTCATTTACTCTGGTTTATCCAGCATGAGCAGATTTTATCAATCTGCTCGCTTATGGCTCTTAAAAGGCTTTGTCAATGATATACTCATTTCGCTGGAGCCAAGGCTCAGCACTATCATTTCCGGCGAATCGCTATTCAATGATGGAGTTAGCCTTATTCTCTTTGTAATTATACTTGGGATAACGCAAAAGCCTGGGGAGGGTTCATTTGCGGAAATACCAAAAATATTTGCACAGGAAATAGTCGGAGGAATAATCATCGTGCTGATCCTTGGCTTTCTTGGCATATTCATTTTATGAATATAACGATAAATTAGCCAGTTACGTTCTCTTCCAGAGAATCAAAAGGTAGATTATGCTCTTTTTTTAATCCAATGAGTGATAACCTCAACCACCGCTGAAAATTCTAAGGTCAAAAATCAAATCCCCTCTCTTTCGCCCATACGGAGAAAAACCAATGTCTTATCTCATAGAGTCAATCATCAGTTTTTATGGATTTTTCACCTACGACTCTGTTCCTCAATTTCACTATTTCAAACCATAACACGGATAGAAACCCAATCAAGGAACTGATTAAAAGATCACCATAGCGAAGTGGC
>NZ_JBHSBY010000095.1:0-12234 GCF_042650905.1 Pedobacter jamesrossensis
AATGGTTAAATAAAATATTTCTAACCAGCAACAGACAGATAACACTCCAGATTTATTTAAACACAAAAAAAGCTGCCTCATTTATTTTGAGACAGCCTCTTTTTTGTTAAACATATGATACTGAAATGAATTCAGCAACGAACATTAATAAATACCTAAAATATTCGATATAACCACCTCGTCATCCTGAATTTATTTCAAGATCTTAAAACGGTTAAGGACTTAAAAGTATGAGAGATGCTCAAATAATTTTAGCATGACGAACTTTTTCAGACTAAACAGTATCCATATCAATTACGAATCGATATTTAACATCGCTGTTCAAAACACGTTCGTAAGCTTCGTTAACATAGTTGATGTTAATTACCTCAACTTCCGAAACAATATCGTGTTCTGCGCAAAAATCCAGCATTTCCTGAGTTTCTTCAATGCCACCAATGCTTGATGCTGTTAAGGCTCTGTTTCCTTGCATTAATGCCGAACCTGGAAATTTTAATGGCTCTGGTGGTAATCCCACACAGATCTGAACACCATTAACATTCAATAACTTTAAGTACATTTCATAATCATGTGGAGCAGAAACTGAATCAATAATAAAATCGAAATGCTTCGCATATTTCTTTAATTCTTCAGGATCTTTGGTAATTACAAAATGATGCGCACCTAATTTCTTAGCATCCTGTTCTTTAGATGGCGAAGTACTCAAAACCGTAACATCAGCACCAAAAGCAACAGCGAATTTAACAGCCATGTGGCCTAAACCGCCTAAGCCTAATACAGCAACTTTATGTCCTTTTTTAATTCCCCATCTTTTAATTGGAGAATAAGTTGTAATACCAGCACATAATAATGGTGCTACGCCAGCTAAAGGTAATCTATCAGAAACATGAACAACAAATTCTTCGGTACAAACAATTTTGTTTGAGTAACCGCCGTATGTTGGTGTTTTTTTATCGCGTTCTAGGCTATTATATGTCCAAACGGTTTCGCCTTTTTCGCAAAACTGTTGCTGACCGCCTTTGCAAGTTGGGCATTCTTTGCAGCTATCAACCATGCAGCCAATTCCGGCTAACTGACCCACTTTAAATTTAGTAACATCAGAACCTACTTCTGTAATGCGGCCAACGATTTCGTGTCCCGGAACCATTGGGTAACGAGCTGGTCCCCATTCGCTACGAACCTGGTGAATATCTGAGTGACAAATTCCACTGAATAAAATTTCAATTAAAACATCTTTCGGCCCAACGTTTCTTCTTTCGAAATTCCATGGAGCCAATTTATCGGTTTGGCTGTGAACAGCGTATCCTTTTGCAGCTATCATATATTAAATTATTTTGTGTTCCAAAGCTAGCTAAATGAGTCGTTATTGTGAAGTACGAAGCAATCTTAAAGCGTTGGTAATATGTAAAATTAACTTGCCAAAATCTTATCTGGCGTAATAGGCAAAGTTCTGATTCTCTTGCCTGTGGCATTAAAAACTGCATTTGCAACTGCCGCTGAAAAACCAATTAAAGCTATTTCACCCATACCTTTTGCACCCATTGGATTGATATGAGGATCGGGTTTATTGATAAAATGAACTTCAATTTCAGGAATATCAGCATTCACCGGAACGTGATAATCTGCAAAATTGTTGTTGATGTATCTTCCGTAACGATGGTCTATAATTGACTCTTCTGTTAAAGCCATTCCTACACCACCAACCGCACCGCCAACCATTTGACTACGAGCGGTCTTAGGGCTCACAATAGTTCCAGAATCGCCAACGGAAACAATTTTATCAACCTTAACTACACCAGTTAAACTATGAACTTTTACTTTTACGAAGTGGATAGAAAACGAATACATAGAATAATCTTCGCGTTCTTTTCCCGCCTGACTCTGCTTAGTCACTTCTACAGATGGAAGATTATTTTTCTTCAGAACATCAACAAAATTTGAGGTAGCATCCATATTTGAATTGGCGGCTAACTCTGCAATTACAGATTTTAGAGCCACGCAAACATCATTTACTGCCGAACCAACGGTTGATAGCGTTGCAGAACCACCCTGACTTGGCGCTGGAGGCAAGGAAGAATCGCCGAGTTCGAATTTAATTTTATCTCCAGAAATTCCCAAAAGCTTACTCGCAATCAAGGTCATACCGGTTCCTGTTCCTGGGCCAATATCACTAGTCGCACTTTGCAAAACCAAAGTTCCATCCGCTTTTAAAATTCCTTTTACACTTGCCCTTCCCCTATTGGCATTAAAAACGCCAATGCTTACTCCAAAACCAGCTTTCCATTGCCCGTCCACTAAACTTCCCGGTTTATTTTTCCGTTCGCTCCATCCTATTTTTTGTGCGCCAATACGATAAGCCTCTTTTATGTTTTTATCAGAAAAAGGTTTGTTACGTTGCTGGTCTTGCTCAGGGTCGTTTTTAGTCCTGAAATCCAATGGATCCATATCTAAAGCATGAGCCATTTCATCTATGGCACTTTCTAAAGCGAAAGCACCCGTTGCCTCACCTGGACCACGCATCCAGATTGGAACCCCTAAATCAACAGGAACAACAGTATATTGCGTATTTACATTATCGCATTGATACATAAATTTCGCCATATTAACTACGCCTTCGGTAAAGTTTTCGTAAACCGAAGTTTCGCCAAATGCCCTATGCGTAATGCCCGTTAATTTTCCATCTTTACTTGCACCCAAGCCAATGGTTTGTACCGCTGCAGGTCTATTTCCAACCATGGTAAACATCTGCATCCTGGTAAGGACCAATTTTACGGGTTTACCAATATGTTTTGATGCCATAACGGTGGCAATTTCAACAGGCCAGGTTCTTAAAGCCATACCAAAGCCGCCACCTACAAATTCTGAATTAACCTGAATGTTTTCGATTGGAATTTTAAAAACATTGGCAATTGTGCCCTGAGTAGCTTTTACACCCTGTGTTTTTGCATAAACAATAACCTGATTATTTGGACGCCAATCTGCAATAATCCCATGTAATTCCATCGGATTATGCGTTTCAATCGGGAGATGATATTTCGCCTCAATTTTAATTTCAGCAGTTTTGTAAGCATCTTCAACGCCACGCTTATAATCTGGCTGACCTTGAAGTTTCTTAGATTTTGAATCGCTGACAGCCTTCTCAAAATCAGTATTAAATTCTTCCTTTGTGTAAGTTGCTTTAACTAATGATGCAGCATAGGTTGCTCTTTCAAAAGTATTTGCAACAACTATGGCAATTGGTTGTCCATTGAAGAAGATTTTATCTGTATAAAAAATCTTCATTGGTGAGCCACCTTCTTGCTCGTATGCAGTTGCCGATGGCTTATTTAAATGAGAGACCACAGAAATTACACCCGGTGCTCTTTCTGCTGCTTTTGTATCTAAAGAAGTGATTTTTCCTTTTGTAATGGTGCTCGTAACTAAAACTCCATAAGTTAAGCCTGGTAATTCGTATTCTGCAAAGTATTTAGCTTTCCCAGTTACCTTGTAAACGCCATCAACGCGGTCATTTTCATCTTTTAAAACTTTCTTTTCCATGATTACGCTTTAGATTTTGCAACATTTAATGCCTCAATAATTGAATTTGGTGCCATTTGGAGTTTGAAATCATTTTCTCCGAATCCTTTTGCATCCGTCATAGCTAATTTTGCTGCTTGCTCAAAATTAGCCAGTGTAGCATCTTTACCTTTCAGGAAGTTTTCAGAAGCAGTTAAACGCCAGGGTTTGTGCGCCACACCACCCATTGCTAACCTCACATCAACTATTTTATTATTCGAAATTTCCATTGCGGCAGCAACAGAAACGAGAGCAAAAGCATAAGACGCCCTATCTCTAACCTTTAAATAATGTGTATTCTTAGCTAGATTATTTATAGGAATTTCCAATCTAATAATCATTTCATCAGCTTTTAAGTTATTATCTAACTGCGGGGTATCTCCCGCAAGGCGATGAAAATCTTTAAATAACATTTTGCGTTCGCCTTTCGAATTGGCAAGTACAACGGTCGCATCCAAAGCAGTTAAGGCAACGCACATATCACTCGGATGAACAGCGATACATTTTTCTGAAGTTCCGAAAATGGCATGCATTCTGTTGAAACCACCAATAGCTCCACAACCAGAACCTGGTTGGCGTTTATTGCATGGCATTTCGGTATCGTAAAAATAACCACAGCGTGTCCGTTGCATCATATTTCCTCCAACAGTAGCCACATTTCGCAACTGAGCAGATGCACCAGCGTTTAAAGCCATCGCCAACAACGGAAGTTTTTCTTTTATTAAGGTATGTTCAGCAACTGCTGTATTTGATGCTAAAGCGCCTATGATTATTTTATTTCCAACAAGCTCAATTTGCTTTAAAGGAACATGATTAATATCAATTAATTTTTCAGGAGCAGCAACACCTCTTTTCATTAAATCGATAAGGTTTGTTCCGCCGGCTAAAAACTTAGAATTTTTATCTTTTAAAAGTAAAGCCAAAGCAGATTTTGCTGAGGTTGTTCTCAAGTATTGGAAATTTATCATGCCTTAATTCCTCCTTTCGATACTTCAACTATTGCATCAACAATATTAGGGTAAGCTCCACATCTACAAATGTTTCCACTCATATATTCACTAATCTCAGCACGCGAATTTGTATGTCCCTCGTTTACACAAGCCACTGCCGACATAATTTGCCCTGGTGTACAGTAACCACATTGAAAACCATCATGCTTTATAAAAGCAGCTTGCATTGGATGTAACTCTTCTCCATTTGCCAAGCCCTCAATTGTAGTGATTTTCTTCCCTTCATTCATCACAGCCAAGCTCAAACAAGAATTTACTCTTTCACCATCTACATGAACCGTACAAGCACCACATTGACCGTGGTCGCAGCCTTTTTTCGTTCCGGTTAAATGCAATTCCTCTCTTAAATAATCCAAAAGTGTAACCCTTGGCTCTACCGATGTTTTATAAGCCTTATTATTTACAGTTAAATTTAGTGGGATTTTTTCAAAAAGTTCGGCAAAGCGCTCATCAGCTTGACTTTCGGCAGCTTTTAATGCAGCTGATGGCGTTAACGCTATAGCTGTAATTAAGGAACTTTTCTTGAGGAAATCTCGCCGTGTATCTCCTTGGTTAGGTTTATTATCTGATGATTGCATAATTATGTTATGGGATGATGTTTAAAGTTCGTTAATCTAAATGTTATAATCGCTTGATTAAGAAATTTAGAATAATTCTAATAAAGGTAAAAGGTTTAGGTAGTTAAATCAACACCAAATCAATCTGCTCGTCATGCTGAATTTATTTCAGCATGACGAGCAGATTGATTTTCGCATAAATACTGTAATCCTATCCTTGCATTAAGATTCACACCTGCGTATAACGACTACTCGTAAATCTTTAATAACAAAATAATTTCCAAAATGTTACTGCAATTTCTATTTTTAGCACATGGAAGATATTAAACCACTACCCGATTTATCACAAGAAGAACAAAGAGTTTTAGGTTCTTTAATCGAAAAAAGCAGAACTACGCCCGATTACTACCCAATGACTTTAAACAGTTTAGTGGCGGCTTGCAACCAAAAAAGCTCAAGAAATCCAGTGGTAAATTATGATGAAGAAACTGTTACTTTAACGTTAAACTCGTTAAAGATAAAAGGTTTAATATCCACAGCAACAGGAGGTTCGAGTAGGGTAATTAAATATAAACATAATTTAGGAATTGTTTATCCTTTGGTTCCTTCAGAGCTTTCTATCCTTTGCTTATTACTTTTACGCGGTCCACTAACTCCGGGAGAAATCAACAGTAATTCTGGTAGATTATATGAATTTGAAAGTATCGAAGAAATTTTAGAACAGCTACAAAAACTATCAGAAGAAGAACCTCATTTTGTAAAACTATTGCCAAAAAAGGCAGGTCAGAAAGAGGCACGTTTTATTCATTTGTTAGGCGAACAGCCAGAAGTTCAGGAAATTGAACAAGAAGCTCCAAAAACAACAATTTTCCAACCCAATGAAGAGCTGGAAAATCGTATTTTAAAATTGGAACAAGAAGTGGAAGATTTAAAGGAGCTTGTAAATCTTTTGATGGACAAATAACTTAAGCCTCATATTTCTTGAAAATTGTACTGGCTACGTGCCCACCAAAACCAAATGTGTTATTCAAAACATAGTTGATTTCTTTTTTAATAGGCATACCTAAAACAATATTTAATCCTTGTGGAATTTTTTCATCCAATTTTTCTGTATTAATGGTTGGAGGAATAATTCCATCTCTAATGGCTAACACACTTATTAAACTTTCCACAGCGCCAGCTGCACCAAGTAAATGACCTGTCATCGATTTTGATGCACCAACAACTACTGGTAAATCACCAAAAACATTTTTTACGGCATTTAACTCGCTTAAATCGCCCAAACCTGTTGAGGTAGCATGTGCATTTATATAGTCAATTTTATCTGCTGAAATTCCTGCATCATTCAAGGCTTTTTTCATTCCTAAAGTTGCACCAATTCCATCAGGAGGTGTTCCGGTTAAATGGTAAGCATCAGCAGCCATACCACCTCCAACAATTTCAGCGTAAATATTTGCACCACGATTTAAAGCGTGTTCCAGTTCTTCTAAAATCAAAGCACCTGCACCCTCGCCCATTACAAAACCATCTCTGCTTTCGTCAAATGGCCTTGATGCCGTTTCCGGACTATCATTTCTTTTAGATAAAGCTTGAGCAGCATTGAAACCACCAACCGATGCTTCGGTAATAGCAGCCTCAGAACCACCAGCAACCATAACATTTGCTTTGCCCAAACGAATGGTATCAAAAGCATTGATAATTGCAGTGTTAGAAGAGGCACATGCCGAAACCGTACAGTAATTAGGTCCACGTAATTTGTGGCGGATTGAAATAGCTCCGGCCGCAATATCTACAATCATTTTAGGTATAAAAAACGGACTGAATCTTGGCGTTCCATCACCTTGATGAAATTCTGCTAATTGCTGTTCAAAAGTAGAAATACCACCATTTCCAGTAGCCCAAATAACGCCAACTTCGGCCAATTGGTCATCGGTCATTGATGTAAAATCTAAACCAGCATCTGTAATTGCCTGGTCGCTTGATGCAATGGCATATTGCGTAAAAGTATCATATTTTCTTGCTTCTTTTTTATCTAAAAAAGATTCAGGATTAAAGTCTTTAACCTCGGCAGCAAAGTGCGTTTTAAACTTGCTGGTATCGAATTTAGTAATCGGACCAACACCGCTTTTACCAGCTAAGATGTTTTTCCAAAAGCTTTCTACTGTATTACCAAGGGGCGTAATAGCACCTAGTCCTGTAACAACTACTCTTTTCATTTTATTATTTTTTTGTCGGTTTCCTTAAATAAAAAGTCAACTAACGATTGAATTTTTGGGGCGATTAATAATATAGCCGGAATAGCAACGATGTACGAAATGCCCCAAGATTTTAACCATACTTTCATAAATATTGAATTGAACCCAAGATTTACGCTTATGGCTGCAAACGTTACTATTCCGGTGGTAAATATCGCCATTATAAAAGCGAAAGCCAGTTTCTTTTTCATTTTGCTTTATACGGATACGTTAAACCGTTTGTAACCAGTCTTTTCTATTCGCATTCACTACATTCAAGGCGGCAATTGGCGATTGGCGGAAAAGCTCGTAAATTTTAGCGGTATCGCCAACACGAATTTCAAAATCATCATTAGCTAAAGCTGCGATAAATTCATCAGCTACTAACGATGGTTTGATTCCATTATGACCGCCAATTTCTTTCGAAAATTCTGTATCAACCAAAGGCGGCATCAACTCGAAAACCTTAACCGAAGTATTTTCTAACGTTAAACGTAATGAAGTGGTGTAAGAATGCAACGCGGCTTTGCTTGCCGCGTAACCTGGCAAATTAATACCGGGAACGTAAGCAACAATCGATGATACATTTACAATAGCAGATTCATTCTGGCTTTTTAATAGTGGTAAAAACTTTTGATTCATTCTAATAATCGACAAATAATTAGTCAACATTTCTTCCTCTGCATTTGAAAAAACATCTACATTTGCATCTGCTAAATTGTATAGAATTGCTTTCCCTGCGTTGTTAATTACCATATTTAACTTTGGGAAGTTCTTAGTGATTCTTTCAACCAGATTTTCTACTTCATCTGCTTTGCTTACATCGAATGGAATTGCAGTAACGTTTTTAAGGCCAGCAATAGCAGCCTCCAAACGCTCTTTATTTCTACCAGTTACAATAACATGGTTATCGAGTGCAATTAATTGTTTAACAATTTCTAAACCTATACCAGCCGTTCCGCCGATAATTAATACGGTGTTTTTTGAAGTTTTCATATTTATAATTAATATTTTATACCAATCGGTATATTTAAATTTAAAATTTTTTATTTGAGGCTATTGATATAATTTTTTAAAGAATCTATAATTAAATCCCAGTTTTCAAGCTTATTCATTAATCGTGAAATCATAATTCCTCCCTCAATCATTGCGATAATGGTTAAAGCAATTTGTTCCGAATTTGAATCAGCAGCGATTTCTTTGTTTTCAATCCCTTCCTCAATTAATTTAATGATCCGTTTTTTCCAGGATAAAACGGCCTTTACAACCTTTTCGCGAAGTGCCGGATGAGTATCGTCTGAATCAATCGCTGTATTTAAAATTGGGCAACCGCCACTAGTAAATGTACTGGCAATTACACTTTGGTAAGCATCAACATAACTCATTAACTTAGTCTTCGATGTAGTTTGAGCAGCCATTGCAGCCTCTATTTTTGATACATTGTCATTTAAATTATAATCGAAGGCAGCCAATGCCACTTCATCTTTATTAGCGAAATTGCCGTAAATACTGCCTTTAGTTAAACCTGTTGCAGCCGTAATATCGTTTAAAGATGTGCCAGCATAACCTTTTATGTTAAAAATAGGTGCGGTTTTTTCTACGATATAATTTCTGGTTTTCTCTGCTTTAGTCATCTCTCTAATTAATTGACGATGCAAATATATACCGATTGGTATTTTTATTTGTCATGATGAAGTATTTTTTTAACCTAAACCTATTAAGCAAAATTGCTAGGCTAACTTTAATTTCCCCTTTCCATAAATAGATGGATTTAAAGAGATTAACGTATAAGCTGATAACCAACACTTTTAATATCAAAATGATGTTTCCTTTCTTCAAGGAGAGGGACTTGCAGAAGATGTGAAGCAGCATAAACTTTAATAAGGTGAGGTTTTTGTAGAGCAGTTCTACTGCTTGTTGTTTACTTCACTCCTGCTTTCCATTATAGTCCCGATAGAAAAAATCCGGGCTGCCATTCTAATCAGGTCTAAATTACTTCTGATGTACTACTATCATTGTTTTAAAACCCACAGTATCATTTACAATAATTTAAGTTTGAATTTTGTAACTTTGCTTATATGGGTACCACAGAAACTATAGAAGATTTCTATCAAAATAAATTTAGCTTTTTACCTGAAAATTTGAAAAATGGCGTAGGCCACTTCAATGTTTTCAAATTAGAAGATTGTCTTCGTGACGATAACAAGCAAATGAGTTATAATCGCAGAGATTTCTATAAAATAGCGCTTAACCGAGGTCACAACATATATCACTACGCTGATAAAAGCATCGAAATAAATGGAACCGCACTTCTGTTTTTTAATCCGTTAGTTCCATATACCTGGGAATTAGCAAGTGGTGATAAAAGCAATGTAACGGGTTTCTTCTGCATTTTTACAGAGGCTTTCTTTACAGAAAAAATCAGAGGTAATATTGGCGACTTGCCTATGTTTGCAGCCGGCGGGAAACCTGGCTATGTACTTGATGAAAAGCAAGATGTTATCGTTTCTTCAATATTTAAAAAGATGCTTGAGGAAATAAATACCGACTACATTTACAAATACGACTTGCTGAGAAACTACATTACAGAAATTACCCACTTCGCTTTAAAAACACAACCATCAGAAGCTTTGTTTAAGCATACTGATGCAAATAGCCGAATCACATCGGTATTTATCGAGCTATTAGAGCGTCAATTCCCAATTGAAACTACTTCGCAGAGATTTACAATGCGTTCGGCTAAAGATTACGCATCGCAACTTTCGGTTCATGTCAATCATTTAAACCGTGCAATTAAAGAAACTACGGGAAAAACCACTACACATTATATCACAGAACGCTTATTAAGCGAGGCAAAGGCTTTACTTAAACATACAGACTGGAATATTTCTGAAATTGGCTATTGCTTAGGTTTTGAAGAACCTACACATTTCAACAACTTTTTCAAAAAATTAACTAACCATACACCAACCTCTTACAGAATTGTTTGAATTTCGTAATCATCGGTTTGAATGATGTAATATCGAATATTAATTCTTCGCGTAATTTTGTCTTAACAAAAAGGATAAAATTATGGGACTTAAAAAAGTTTGGCTTGTAACAGGTGCTTCAAAAGGTTTAGGGCTAAGTTTAGTTAACCAATTATTAAAAGCTGGTCAGTATGTTGCGGCAACTTCCAGAAATATTAATGAACTAACAACTGCCGTAAATTCAAATTCAGAAAAGTTTCTTCCATTGCCAGTAAATCTTAATGATGAATTAAGTGTAGAACAGGCTATTAACGCAACTATAGCACAATTTGGTAAAATTGATGTGGTTATAAATAACGCTGGCTATGGCATTGGCGGCAGCATTGAAGAACTAACCGATGAAGAAACCCGTAACAGTTTTGATGTAAATGTTTTTGGTACACTAAATGTAATCAGAAAAGCGATGCCACATTTGCGAACACAAAAATCTGGGCATATTATTAACATTGCATCTATCGCTGGTATTATTGGTGCAACAGGCTGGGCGGTGTATTCGGCATCAAAAGCAGCTGTGATTGCACTATCTGAAGTTTTAGCTGAAGATGTAAAAGCGTTCGGGATCAAAGTTACAGTGGTTGCTCCGGGTGCATTTAGAACAAGTTTTCTTACACCAGAATCTTTAGTATTGGCTAAAAATCCAATTGCTGAATATGAGGATGTTCGTGCTGTGCATGCCAGATATTTAAAAATGGATGGACAACAAGTAGGTGACCCTGAAAAAGCTGCAGCTGCTATGATTTCTTTGGCTGCGATGCCTAACCCGCCTATTCATTTATTGCTTGGAAACGATGCTTTATCAAGAGCAACTACAAAAATCGAATCGTTGGAAAAAGAATTTCAAGAATGGAAAGCCATTACAATATCTACGGATTTCTAAACAAATCTCTATTAAAAGGAGGCATGAAGCAATCTTATATTCAAGAGATTGCTTTGTACCTCGCTATGCCGGAAAGCTATTAAAATTTTAAAACAAAAATTATGGAAAATAAAAAAGTATGGTTCGTAACAGGTGCTTCAAAAGGCCTCGGACTAACATTAGTGAAAAAATTATTAAGCAATGGCAATCGTGTCGCTGCAACTTCAAGAAGTATATCAGACTTAGAAAAAGCAGTTGGTACTCATGAAAACTTCTTGCCTTTATCCGTTGATTTAATCGACGAAAGCAGTGTTGAATTAGCTGTAAGCCAAACAATAACTAAATTCGGAGAATTGGACGTTGTGGTAAATAATGCAGGTTACGGAATGATTGGCGCTTTGGAGGAATTAAGTGATAAGGAATCTCGAGAAAACTTTGATGTAAATGTTTTTGGCTCCTTAAATGTGATCAGAAAAGTATTGCCTCAAATGAGAAAGCAAAATTCTGGTCACATTTTTAATATTTCATCAATCGCCGGTTTCTCAGGTAACTTTCCTGGGTTTGGAATCTACTGTGCCACAAAATTTGCAGTTTCTGGTTTTACTGAATCTTTAGCAGCTGAAGTGAAATCTTTTGGCATTAAAGCTACAGTTGTAGAGCCAGGTTATTTCAGAACAGAGTTTCTTACTTCAGGTTCTTTAGCCGTTCCATCTAATCCGATTATTGCTTACAAGGAAGTTCGAGATTCGCAGGCAGCGCACCAGAATGATATTAACAACCAACAGCCTGGCGACCCAGCGAAAGGATGTGATGTAATTATTGCAGCAGCTGAAAGTGAAAATGCACCTTTACATTTGTTCTTAGGTCCAGATGCTTACGCTGTTGCAGAGTATCCGCCCTATAAACTACATATTTGATTAACCCATTATATTTTTAAAGTTCTGCGGGTAGAGCTCCTTGATTTTTTTGTGGTTTATCGACATTATATTTTCC